>JAZRKZ010000414.1:0-3700 GCA_045646565.1 Lachnospiraceae bacterium | reverse complement strand
AAGTTCGGCGCAATCGAGGAGGTGGAATAATATGGAAACACGCAATATTATGATCGTCGGTGTCGGCGGACAGGGTACGCTCATCGCGAGCCGCATTCTGGGCGGGATCGCGACGACAGCGGGCTATGACGTGAAGGTCTCTGAAGTGCACGGGATGGCACAGAGGGGCGGTTCTGTCGTTACATTTGTAAGATACGGCGACTCGGTGGCAGAGCCGATCGTTGAGCCTGGCTGCGCTGATGTTCTCATCGCTTTCGAGAGACTGGAAGCCAAGAGATACGCGCACTATCTGAAGCCGGACGGCGTGCTGATCCTCAACGATGTCCGCATCGATCCGATGCCGGTCGTGATCGGCGCAGCCACCTATCCGGAAGGAATTGTCGAGGAGATCGAGAAGGATCACACGGTCTACAAGGCAGACGCGACAGCCATCGCCATGGAGCTTGGCAATCCGCGCTGCTTCAACGTCGTCATCCTGGGCATGGCTGCCCGCCATATGGACTATGCGGTCGAGGACTGGTATAAAGTCATTGAGCGCACGGTCAAGCCGAAGACCATTGAGATCAATAAAAAGGCTTTTGACGCCGGTTACGCGCTGGCGGAATAATAGCGAAATATAAGGCAACACCGGGATGGGGGCCCGGTGCTGGTTTTATAGCATCAAACCGGCAGAGCGATCCGTACTTCTGCGAGCAAGACTTGAACGGTTGGAGGCATCTTGGTTTGCGAGCGGTATTGCGCCTACAGATGTTCCTGCTTATGCATTGGATGGAGGTATCATATGATGAAAAGAATCTATAAGAAAAGCATTTTAAAGTACACCGTCTGACTCTTGGTCACTTTCCTCTTTGCCGGAATCCTTACTGTCAGCAGCCCGGCGAGTATTCTTGCGGATGCATGGGAAAGCGAAGATGGCTCACAGGAAAGCGTGTACGCAGAGGAGCCGGCCCCGGAGGTAGACGAGTTCGAGGATCCTGCCGCTCTGCCTGAGGAGATGAGTACCACGGCTGACGAAGTGACAGATCCCCTTCAAGCCTGCAACAGGGATACGGACAGGCAGAAACGCCTTCAGCCTTTCTATGATGAGATGCGCGAATCCCAGCAAGGATACAGCGTACCGGATGAAGAGTGGACGGAAGAAGCGGACGGGAACCAGGAGGTTGTTGGCAGTTCTGACTTTCCGGCTGCGTACAGTTCCGTAGAGATGGGATATATTACGCCGGTCAAGAATCAGGATCCCTTCGGTACTTGCTGGGCCTTCGCTGCCATCGCTGCCATCGAGGCGTCCGCGCTTCGGAATAATGTACTGGAAGGCAGGACGAAGGACGACCTCGATCTTTCTGAGAGACATCTGGCATATTTCGGCAGCTACACCCCGCCGGATCCTCTGGGGAATACGGATGGCGATAAAGTGACTTTTCAACATGAATCTAAAAATGTTTCGTGGCTTGATGACTGCTATCTGACCATCGGTGCATTTAACGGTACTCCGCTCCAGAGACTGGGGGCTTATTTCGGTATTGTAGCAGAGTCCGTCGCACCCCTTGAGGAGCTGATGGAAAAATACGAGGAACATCGGCAGGGAGATAAGAATTTTAACGCCTTCCTGAGTGAAACGATGCTTGAGAATACATATGAGAATGCATGCGGTAAAGACATTCTTCATCTCAAGGAGGCACATACAGCAAGAGGTGAGGATATCGGTAAGATCAAGCAGCTGATCATGGATTACGGAGCAGTAACCATGGGTATCGAGTTCCTTGCTGAGTATATGAATTATGAAAACTATGCATATTATGATGCTGATTACAGTTCCGGCCGAAATCATGATGTCACGATCGTCGGATGGGACGATGCGTACAGCCGTGACAATTTCGGAAATTACAGCACATGGAAAGACAGTGACGGAACGAGGCGTACCGGGAAGAAGCAGGTTCCGGGGAATGACGGAGCCTGGCTGGTAAAAAACAGTTACGGGGCTGAATGGGGCCTTGACGGATATTTCTGGCTTTCTTACGATAACCGTTACTCTGAAGGATATGAAGCCCCTGCGTGCGCATATGAAGTAGAGAACGCCAACCCCGGTTGGCACGTCTATATGCATGACGGCGGCACGTATGACTTCTCGTACTATTTCTCGGCGGGCACATCCTTCGCAAATGTTTACAAAGTGCCGGCTGATTCGGAGAGTCCTCAGGAGCTTAGAAAAGTTGTGTCATGCTTCAGGAAAGCGGGGAACTTCGAACTTCAGATTTACAAAAATCCGACGAAAGCAGCCAACCCCTCCAGCGGAACTCCGTTGCTTTCTAGTCCTGTCAGCGGCTATGCGGAGACACCGGAATGGAACGTTGTGTATTTGCCTAATTCTGTCATTCTTAATCCGGGCGATAAATATTCCATCGTATTTACATTTAAAGAATCCACAATGGCTATGATTGACTGCCCGTTCAGTTCCGGAAGCCACAACTATCTGGCATCCTATGAAACAGGTGAGAGTTTCTACAAGGCCGCAAGTTCGAGCACATGGAATGATAACGCGCAAAGAAGAACAAATCAGGGAGCCTTCAGGATACGCGGATATACAAGAGACCTTCCGATGTCAGGTCATTCCGATCCGGTCATCACCCCGGTCATCGAAGACCCCATAGAGCCCATAAGCACCGGTTTCTCAGACGTTATGGATCCGAAACATCCTTACTACAAAGCCATCTACTGGGCCGCTGAGGCCGGAATCACCGAGGGCTATTCGGACGGCACGTTCGGCATCGACAGATCCTGTACCCGCGGCGAGATGATTATGTTCCTGTGGAGATATGCGGGCGAGTCCGAACCGGAAAATGTATCGAAATCCCCGTTCCCGGATGTCCCCGTGGACCATGCGTTCTATAAAGCTATTTTGTGGGCCTGTCAGAAAGGAATTACAAAGGGCTATTCGGACGGTACGTTCGGTATCGACCGCAACGTGAGCCGCGGTGAGAGCATGATGTTCCTCTGGAGATTCAAGGAAAAGCCGGCACCGAGGGCTGTTTCAAGTTCTCCGTTCAAGGATGTCGCAAAGAGCCATGTGTTCTATAAGGCAATCCTCTGGGGTTCCCAGAACGGTATCACGAAAGGATATACGACAGGGGATAAGAAGGGTACGTTCGGCATCAATGATAACTGTACAAGGGGACAGATCGTGACGTTCCTTTATAGGGCGAACTAGACAGGCATGAAGAAGGTTGGTGTTCGGTGATTTAACGGACGGCGACGCCGAAGACAATCGAGAACTATAAAGGCGATGAACGCGGGGGATGCGCTCGCGGAATAAGAAGATGAAGAGTGGCAGCACTGAGGCATAGGTCTTGGTGCTGTTTTTATATACGGCCTATTCTGCTTTGTAGTTAAGTAGCACGAAAATCTATCTATATACAGATATTCGAAAATAGTCTGTGTTGTAGCATGTCCCTTCACCAAATAGGTATTCTATACCATATAAGAGTTATTCTAAGGAGGACATATGCCGATGAAATACAAATATGATATCGATTTGAAATCGGTGGGTTCTCACATAAAGACAGCAAGAATTGCGGCGGGTTACAACCAGAAACAGTTTGCGGAGGTTCTTGGTATCGAACAGAAGTATCTCAGTGATGTGGAGAGAGGAACTGCATGCCCCTCGCTGCCGCTGATGGTCGCGATAAGTGACAAATTGAATGTC
>JAZRKZ010000413.1:0-7280 GCA_045646565.1 Lachnospiraceae bacterium | reverse complement strand
TATTGTCTTCCTAAGACCGCTGGCCTCCGACTTCCTTGATGAACATCTTGCACAGCGGGATGGGCAGCTGATAAATCAGGCGGCCGATACCGAGCTGGCTGTAGGCGATGATGTTCTGATCACTGAAGAATATTTTGCCGACATCAAGGGCCATTCTCGCTTCCTTGTAGGAGCGGGAAACTTCCTTGATCTCCGTGACCGCATTGCCGTAAGCCACATGCGTGGTGTCGCGCACGTTGCCTTCCTGGGCAAGCGTTCTGGTGATGGACTCCGCAATCTCCGCAAGTTCTTTCTGTCCGTCTTCCTCTTTCAGTTCCTTAATAATGATAATGCTGTTTTCATCGACTGCCGTTATGAAATCATTCTTCGTCTTGGAGAAGAGATTCTTAACAGCTTCCAGCGTCGAGTAATCCTTACTCTGCTCGGATTCAAGAATATAGACGACACGCTTCGCATTCGTTGTGATATGAAGCTTCATCGCGCGGTTATAGACATCGACCAGGAGAAGATTGTCGAGAAGGAGATTTTTAATGAAGTTATCCTTATCAAAATGCTCCTTATACGCGACCAGCAGATTCTGGATCTGGAAAGCGGCAAGTTTTCCGACCATGGACATTTCCTCACCGCCGGTCACGATAACGACATACTCGATCTGATAGTCATCGTAGACCTTGAAGTACATACTGCCCTTGATCTCCTGCGAATCAGCCTGGGACTCCGCAAAGCTGACAATATCTGAACGATTTATTTCCGGTTCTCCCTCGGTTGATGCGACAAGCTTTCCTTCGAGATCAACGATTGTAAGCTCACAGCGCCCGATATTCTTTATGCCATTTATTGTGTCCTGGAGTACAAGATTGGAAATCATAACTTTCTCCTACCTTATTCTTAACAGGGCATCAAAAGAGCATCCTTTGACAGCCCCTGTATAATACAACATATTAACAACTTTGTGAACCTAAATGTAACATTTTTAATAATTTGTTAACAATTAGACCTCGAAGACAAGGTCGGCATATGACGGGACAGGCCACGCTCTGCGGTCTACATATCCCTCAGCAATATCGACCGGTCTTCTCAGTGCTTCCATCGCCGGCACAACGCTGTCACGAAGAGCCCGGGCACGTTCGATACCCTCGGGCGCCTTCTCCGCCTCCCTGATTGCCGTATCGAGGTCATCCAGCGCCCTGAACGCCTCTTTGAGGCAGCCGGTAAGCGTCGTCAGGATTCCCTCCTGGACAGAGGCATCGATACCGCAGGCTCGAACGGCGTTGGCGGAGGACGCCAGCTCACCGCAATACTTCATGATTGCGGGGAGAAGTTCCTTGCCGGCCATCTGCACCATCGTGCGGGCTTCGATATTGACAGCTTTGGAATAAAGCTCATACTTAACTTCCGCTCTTGATTCGAGCTCAGTCCGGGAGAACACGCCGAACTCCCCAAAGAGCTTTACGGCTTTCTCGGTCGTCAGCGCTGGAATCGCGTCGACCATCGTGGGAATCGTAGGAAGTCCTCGCCTCCTGGCTTCCTCCTCCCATTCTTTGGAATAGCCGTTGCCATTGAACACGATGCGGCGATGTTTTTCCGCATACTCCTTTATCAGAACATGGACGGCATCTGTGATCCTCCTCCTGTTCTCCTTCTCCGGCAGATCCGGATCGATGCAGGATTCAATGGAGTCACACGCGTCGCGGAAAGCCTCCGCAACAATTGTGTTGAGCACAGTGTTTGCACCCGCGATTGAATCGCGGCTGCCGACCATGCGGAATTCAAACTTATTGCCGGTGAAGGCAAAGGGTGATGTACGGTTCCTGTCTGTCGCGTCTTTGGTCACGTCCGAGAGGGAATTGGCGCCCGTCATGAGCTTTCCCCCCTCTTTGGAACTTGTCGCGTTCCCGTTATAGATCAGCTGATCAAGGACATCCTCCAGCTGTTCGCCGAGGAACACGGAAATGATGACCGGCGGGGCCTCGTTGCCGCCGAGGCGGTACTCATTCCCGATATCCGCCGCGGATTCCCTTAAGAGATCAGCGTGCATATCCACTGCCTTCAGAATACAGCACAGTACCAGAAGGAACTGTATATTCTCATGCGGCGTCGTGCCGGGATCCAGGAGATTCATCCCGTCATCCGTTATCAGCGACCAGTTGTTATGTTTACCGGACCCGTTAACACCGGCAAATGGTTTCTCATGAAGAAGGCACCGAAGCCCATGTCTGGTCGCCACGCGCTTTAAGGTCTGCATGACGATCTGATTATGGTCGACGGCGACATTTGCCTTCTCATACACAGGCGCAAGCTCATGCTGGGCCGGAGCCACCTCATTGTGCTGCGTCTTTGCGGGGACTCCGAGCTTCCAGAGTTCCCAGTTGACATCTTTCATGTATGACGCGATACGCGGGCGGAGCGTGCCGAAATAGTGATCGTCCAGCTCCTGCCCCTTCGGCGGCGCCGCGCCGAAGAGCGTACGACCTGTAAACACAAGGTCTGTACGTTTTAAATATTTTTCTCTGTCAATAATAAAGTATTCCTGCTCGGCTCCGACAGAAGGAATGACTTTCTGTGCAGCCTGATTACCGAACAGCCGGACAAGCCTGAGCGCCTGCTCACTGATCGCGTCCATCGACCGAAGGAGCGGCGTCTTCTGGTCAAGAGCCTCTCCTGTATATGAACAAAAAGCCGTCGGGATGCACAGTGTAGCGCCTCCCTCGTCGTGTCTTACAAATGCAGGCGACGTGCAGTCCCAGATTGTGTACCCTCTCGCTTCAAATGTAGCGCGAAGGCCGCCCGACGGAAATGAAGACGCGTCCGGTTCGCCCTTGATCAGTTCCTTCCCCGAAAGGCTCATAAGAATCTTGCCGCTCGGCAGCGGGGCTCCGATAAAAGAATCATGCTTTTCCGCTGTTGTTCCGGTAAGCGGCTGGAACCAGTGCGTATAGTGAGTGGCCCCCTTCTCGAGCGCCCATTCCTTCATTTCATGAGCGATGACATCCGCGGTCTCAAGGCTAAGTTCTCCTCCTACCTCGATGACCTCGCGCAGCGCGTTATAGACTTTTTTCGGAAGCCGATGCCGCATCACGGAGTCATTGAACACATCTGTGCCGAATACATCTGCAATAAAAATATTAGCTTCGTTCATATAACCTCAAACTGTCCCTTTTGTAGGAATCCGGAGAAGACCTTGAAAAGCCCCTCCGGATCCCGTCAATTCAATCATTAAATTCGTTCACAGATGGAGATTATAACCCCCTGCTGGTCATTTTTCAATATCAAGCTTTGCCCTTGGAGCCGAAAACTTCGATCTTATACTTGACCATGTCTGTGATTGCAGCAGCGCCCGGAGCCAGAAGCTTTCTCGGGTCGAAGCCCTTGCCCTGGAGATCCTTGCCTGCCTCGATGTACTCACGTGTTGCCTTTGCAAATGCAAGCTGGCACTCTGTGTTTACATTGATCTTGGAGACACCAAGCTTAATAGCGTCCTGAACCATAGCATCCGGGATACCGGAACCGCCATGAAGAACGAGCGGCATTGTGCCGACAGCAGCCTTGATAGCCTCAAGAACGTCGAAACGAAGTCCCGGCCAATTTGCCGGATATACGCCGTGGATGTTGCCGATGCCGGCTGCAAGCATGGAAATGCCGAGATCAGCGATCTTCTTGCACTCTTCCGGATCTGCGCACTCGCCTGCGCCGACAACGCCGTCTTCCTCACCGCCGATAGCGCCGACTTCTGCTTCGATGGACATGCCCTTCTCATTGCAGATAGCTACGAGCTCTTTTGTCTTCTCAACGTTCTCTTCGAACGGAAGAGCGGATCCGTCGAACATGATGGATGAGAATCCAGCGTCGATGCACTTCTTGCAGCCTTCATATGAGCCATGATCAAGGTGAAGAGCTACCGGAACTGTGATGCCCTGGCTCTCGATGACGTCAACTACCATGTCACGAACTGTCTTGTAGCCAGCCATGTACTTGCCAGCACCTTCGGATACCTGTACGATAACCGGAGAATTGGACTCCTGAGCAGCCTTCAGAACTGCCTTTGTCCACTCAAGGTTGTTGAGGTTGAATGCGCCGATTGCATAATGTCCGGCGTAAGCATTTGCGACCATTTCCTTTGCTGATACTAACATTAGAATGTCCTCCTTATTATTTGTTTCAGGGATGGTTATCGTGCCCTGAACACTTTGTGTTAATTATATAGTAAAACTGCAAAAAATAAAAGACAGGAATGTGTGATTTTTAAAGCATTTTGTTGTATTTTTCTTGTATTTGCGTCATCTGGGCCAAAGTCGCCCTTCCGGACGCATCAGTTATCGAGCCCGAGGTTCTTTCGCAGTTCCTCCGTCCACATTTTCAGCGGAAGAAAAATGTCGTCTTCCTCATTCACCTTGTCATCTTCCTCCGGATGAGCCAGATTTCGCCAGCCCCCGAGAACGTCGTTATGCTCTCCGGAAAGGATGATCCGGATGCACTGATGGCGCACACTGATCTTCACCTGTTCCGGACTGCCGCCGTATTCACCGTCCAGTGTCCACGGGACCGGTATTGCGGATTCGAACATAATATGCTCCGTCTTGTAATACTCGACCAGCTCCGTATTCTCGATGTCGTTGCCGAGCAGAGCCTGGACAATCTCGCTCAGCTCCATGACATTCTTCGGGGCATGGATGAGAAGGACCTCGAACTTGCCGTCGTCGAGGAAGACATCCGGACCGGTCGCCCCCTTGACGCCTCCGACAGAAGTCGAATTTGTCACCATGCCGTAAATGTAGGACGCCTCGTGCACCTCGCCGTTGACATGCACCTTCATGTCATACGTCTTGAGATCGCCGAGCCGCTTCGCCCCCTCGATCACATAGGCGACATGACCGAGCGCGTTCTTCATATCCTGGTTCGTGTCGTAGGCAACGTCGGTGAAAGCGCCGAAGGCCGCGACGTACACAAATGTATCGTCGTTGAACGCGCCCATATCGACCGCCTGCGGACTTCCCTCCACAATGGCCCGCACCGCGTCGCGGACGACCGTCGGCAGGCCGAGGCTCGCGGCGTAGTCATTTGTAGAACCGACCGGAATATAGCCGAGCGGGACATCCCGTCCGGAAAGCACAATACCGGTGATTACTTCATCCAGCGTTCCGTCTCCGCCCGCCGCCACAATGAGATCAATGTAGCCCGGGATACGGGCAATCTTCCTTGTCGCATCTCCCTGCTCCTGGGTCGGATAAACCTCCACCCTGTAGCCGGCCTTGACGAACTGGTCGATCGCGTCGCCGAGATTCTGCATGAACAGGCCCTTGCCTGCCTTTGGATTAAAAATAAGAAGCATATGCTGCTGTGGCATAACAATCCTCCGATGTCTTTGTGCGAGGTCTGACTGTATTTCGATTCTACACCTTTGACCGCTATTTATCAATCGACAAGTGACCGGGGGCGTCCCTCATGAGGACCGCCCCCGGTCACGACCGGTTACTGTTCATCTCAGCTTAGTGCTTATCTGCTGTTTGCTGTTCTTGTATTTGGTACGCTCTCATCCGCGGTTCCGAATGTGACGGTTGTCTTACCGGATCTGTAGGTTCCGACATTTCCCTCGAACATTCCGTAAGCGCTCTTTACCTCGCGGCTCACGGTGACCTCGGCGGAGTCCCCGTTGCTGTATGCGGAAAGAGCCTCGGTCAGATCGTCCACGGAAGAGATCTTGTGATCGCCGATCGCCGTGATGATATCACCGGCCTGTATGCCTGCCGCCTCTGCGGCGGAACCGGATTCGACTTCCTTGACATAGGCGCCGACCGGAACATTGTAGTATTCTGCATACTCAGAAGAAATTGTCGCGACCGTGACGCCGAGCTTCACGCCGTCGTTCTCAGAAGAAGCTGAAGCTTCCGGCTTTTCACCATTCCACAGCTTCTGAAGTATCGGGAACGCATCCGAGATCGGGATTGCATAGCCCATACCCTCGACAGATGTATCTGCATACTTGGCGGAATTGATGCCTACCAGCTCGCCTTCCATATTAAGCAGCGCGCCGCCGGAATTGCCGGGATTAATGGCTGCGTCTGTCTGGATCAGGCCGTTGTCCGTGCCCTCTTTCGAGCCGTCATAGGACTGCAGCGTTCTGTGCAGGGCGGAGACAATGCCCGTGGAGACGGACTGTCCGTAGCCCAGCGCATTGCCGATGGCCACGACCTGTTCGCCGACGACCAGATTCTCGGAGGCGCCGAGCTCGATCGCCTTGATCTGGCTCAGTGTATCCGCGTCAAGATCGCTCTTATTGACCGCGATCACCGCGAGGTCCGTGGAGGCATCCTCGCCGAGGACCACTGCGTTCGCAGCCTTTTCGTTGATGAAGGCGATGCTGAGTTTATCTGCATTTGCAACTACATGCTGATTGCTGGCAATAATGATCTGCTCATCCGTCTCGGCGATTATAATACCGGTTCCCATGCTGACCGATTCCGCTGTCTTCGGCTCACTGTTGCCGCCGCCGAAGAAGTAACCGTAACCGCCAAAATAATTCTGAATCTCTTCGACCGAGGTGTTCGTAATCGCGACCATAGCCGGCATGGAATTGGCGGCGACTTCTTTGACTGTCATTGTCTTGCCGGAAGCCGTCGACTTTTCATTGGCCTCCTCGGTGGAACCGAGATCCTTTCCGGTCTGCACCGTGCCTTTTGGTCCGTCGCCCTTCGAGTCCGCTGTCTTCACGGAATCATCATCCAGCACATTGTCGCTGCCTGCACTGGCTGTGCCGCCGGTCACTTCTTCACCCGCCACGGCACCGGCCTCCTGTGCTGCCGGCGTAGTAATCTTATCATACGCACCATTTACTGAAATAAAAACGCCCGAAGATACCAGTCCGAAGACTGCTGCTGACGCTGCTGTAAATCCAAGCTTTTTGACTAAATTGTTCTTCATGATCCTTACCTCCAAAGAGCTTTCTCATCGGTATGTCCGCCTGTCCGTAAGGTGCGTCATCCGTTCTGTTCGCTCCGTTCTTTCTTTTTACAAGTGTTATTTTCGGTAAAAAATATGAAGGAAATGTGTCTTAATTTGCCCGATTTTGTGAAAAACATGTCTAATTCCTGTGAATTTTTGTGTGCGCATCTGATGTCGATCCTCCCCCGCTTCGCGTCAGGTGATATCCAGTCGCCGAAATGTCTGCTTTGTGTGCAGGCACTCAGCGGACATCCCGTTTCATTGTCTTAAAAATCGCGGCCTGCGCCAAAGCGCAGACCGCGGTCGTTTACCTTCTTATTTAAAATATTAAAGTCGGATCG
>JAZRKZ010000412.1:0-2577 GCA_045646565.1 Lachnospiraceae bacterium | reverse complement strand
CGGCCGGCCGCAAGCGGTCCGAAAGGGGAAACCGGCACGACGGTCAAATATCAAAAGACCCGGAGGGGCTTAAAGCCCGAAGGGCTTTGATACCACCTCCATAGGACGCGGTTCAGCACCGCATGGGGGTGGAGGTTCATGAATGGGCAAATAGGAGGCCCGATTAAAATGAAAATTTACATAAATCAAATGGATTTTGGAGGAATACAAAATGAAGCATTTTCTAAACTTTCTTAAAAAACAGCCGCTGCTTACCGGCGCTCTGGCTATCGTAGTTGCATTAATTTCTATTCATTTCGTACCCGCAAGCGGCTTACTGGCGACCGGTCTCCTCAGATTGCTGCTCTCCGCGACAATGGCGTTTTTCCTGTATCTGATCTCAGGTGAGAAGACACTTGACAAATGCGGACACGATGTGGGATACACGATCAAAGTGATGATGCCGTATATTATCTTCGCGGCTTTAGGCGGCGTATTTTCAATGATTTCCGCTTTCTCTTCCTGCCCTCTGCAGACAGACTGGTACACCAGGCTTCCGATTTTATTCTTCACGATGATGTTCATAGGCATTTTCGAAGAAGTAGCTTTCAGAGCAATTATCAACGATGCAATTGTTTACCAATTCAGGAACTCTAAGTACGTATTTGTTCTGAGCGCAATAGCAGTGACCTTTCTATTCGGTTACGGTCATGTTGCATTTGCTGACGTCTCCACACCGCTCATGTTCGGTCAGGCTGTAGCTAAGATCCTGAGCAGCGGACTGTTCGGACTTGCTCTTCTCTTTCTATACTGGAAAACTCGCAATATCTGGGCATGCGCCATCGTTCACGGACTTTACGATTTCATGTTATCGCTTTCCACAGCATTCTTCCAGGTACCGTCTTTGCAGGGCTATGTACATGCAGGTGCGATAGGGACAGCCGCGCTGATTGTTATGTCCGTCCAGATCGTGTTCGCAGTGATCATCTGCATCGTTGTCTGGAAAAAAGTTGGCAGGAGCATTGATTTTGAAGAGATGAGACTGAGCTGGTAAGCGGCTAAAGATACTGCTATTGACAGCAGGCTTCTTTTTAAACGGTAGTTTTCCGAAAGTGGAGGAAGCGGGACAGTAGTCAGTCGAAGGATTGCCGCATCAGCACGAGCTCCTGCCAGCCGCTAAATCTGGAGCGAAATCCTCTGGGATTTCTGCCGTACTCCACAAAGCCCTCGCTCTTATAGAGGGCCAGGGCGGCCTCGTTCTCGGCTACTGCGTCCAACTCGAGCTGCGCATAGCCCGCGTTTTTGGCACATTCGATACAGGCTTTCGTCAGAGCCCGCCCGATTCCGAGACCCCAGAAGTCCTTATCCACGCTGATGCCAAATTCCGCCCGGTGTTTTATCTTGACTTTCCGACTGATGCAGCCGATCCCGGCTGAGCCTACAAGCTTCCCGTCCAGCTCTGCCAGAAGCTCAATTTCGTCAGCGCTGTCCGTTTTCTTCTGTAAGAACTCTGCTTCCTGCTCGGCTGTATAACTGTGTTCATCCGGGTAGGTGAGCAGGTAATCCGTCTGATCGTGAACAGCGATGAACAGGTCAAGCAGGGCCTCACCGTCCTCTGCCGTCCCGTTTCGGATGATGCAGGTCCTGCCATCCTTCAATGTGATCGTCTTGCTATATTTCATCGTCCTCTCCTCCGTGACCCGAATCAAACAGGCCAAATACGATTCCCATCATAATCCCGAGGCAGATACCGATTGTCCTGGAGTGCATTGCATTTGCATACACTATGCTCCAGAGGACAGTCATGGAAACTGGAAACATCTTTTTCTTGTTCATGGCTCATACTCCGTATGATTTCAAAAAATGCCTGCTGAAGGCTTCAATCCTTGCGATCGCTTCGTCTGTCTTCTCCGGTTCCCGGTCGCACAGATGGATGAGGGCAGTGATCGGCGCAGTGTATGCAAATGCAGCCATCCCCGGGTCATCCTTCCTAAGCAGCCCTTTCTCCATCATACCGTCAAAAATGTAGGTGAACATGTCTGTGAGGCCGGTGAGGAAATGCTTTGTCGCAAGCTCCCGCGCGCGCTCGTCGCGGAACTGCTCTATTGTGAGTACTTTTCGAGTCATGACGATTTTTTCATCATGCACTGTATAATTGGCCATCTGCATTGTCATCTGTACCAGTTCTTCCAAAGAATCCGGTACGGGAGGAAGGTTCTCGACGGAACCGAAATGCTCTCCGTAGTAGGCGATCATCTGATCCAGAACGGCATTCCAGATGGCTTCTTTGCTCTCAAAGTGCTTATACACCCCGGATTTAACAAGTCCGAGGGAAGCGGTGAGTTCACGGATATTTGTACCTGCATAACCCTTTTGAGAAAACATCTCCAGTGCGGCAGCAAGTATTCTTTCTTTTGTATCGTTCGCCATAATTTCCCCTTATTTCTAGTCCCGCTCGCGAGACTTGGCGCGGGATTTTGGTCAGCGCCAGCTGACATAATTCCCAACCGAATCTCTGCAGTCTCCGCTTCGCTGCGGTCGGCGCCTATGTGCCCTGCGGGTAAAAACGTACGCCCGCTGGACGTTCTGCGCCCTCGC
>JAZRKZ010000411.1:0-13412 GCA_045646565.1 Lachnospiraceae bacterium | reverse complement strand
GGCATCGACATCGGCAGGCTGGAGCGGGCTTTTCAGATCGACGCGCCGTTCACAGTCTCCGGTTTTCTGCAGCGCATGGGCAGGACCGGCCGCCGGGGAGATCCCTCGGAGATGTGGTTCGTCATGCGGGAAGACCATCAGGAAGCCCGGGCCATGCTGCCGGACAGCATTCCCTGGTTCCTGATCCAGGGGATCGCGCTTATTCAGCTGTATATCGAGGAGAGGTTCGTTGAACCGCCGAGGACTGATCGTCTGCCGTATAGTCTCCTGTATCATCAGACCATGAGTACCCTGGCCTCCTGCGGGGAGATGACTGCGGGAGAGCTTGCGTCCCGCGTACTGACGCTGAACTGTTTTCGCCGGGTGACTCAGGAGGACTATCGCCGGCTGCTGCTGCATTTGCTGGAAATCGACCATATAAACCGCACGGAGAACGGAGGTCTGATCGTCGGACTGGACGGAGAGAGGATCGTCGGCAACTATAAGTTCTATGCAGTCTTTCAGGAGAATATCGAGTATACTGTCCGCGCCGGTTCCGAGCAGCTGGGAACGATCGTCAAGCCGCCGCCGGTGGGGGATAAGATCGCGATTGCGGGCCGCGTCTGGGTCGTCGAGGAAGTGGACCACAAACGCCGCGACGTATACTGCTCGCTTGTCAAAGGCAACATCCCCGCCTACTTCGGCGACGTGGCCGGTGACATCCACACCCGGATCCTTGAGCGCATGTTCGGCGTTCTGAATGAGGAGCAGAGCTATCCATACCTCATGCGGCATGCGGTCTGCCGGCTTGCGGACGCGCGGGAGACATTTGCCAGATCCGGCATGGCGAAGCGGCCGCTCATCCATCTGGGCGGAAAAATGTGGGCGCTCTTCCCCTGGCTCGGAAGTTACGCCTTCCTTGCCCTGGAGCGCTTTTTGAAGCTCCGCTGCGGGCAGCGGCTTGGCCTTAAGGGCCTTCACGCTTCGCGGCCTTACTATCTGCAGTTCACCATGCAGGTCGGGGAGGAGGACTTCTACGATATTGTCTGTGAGGAAGCGGAGCGGGAGATCGATCCGATGGAACTTGTGTATGCGAAAGAGGTTCCGGTCTTCGAAAAATACGATGAATATGTTCCTCCGGAGCTGGTGAGAAAAGGATTTGCCTTAGGCGTTCTGGATGTAGAGGGCATGAGAGAGCGGGTCGGCAGCTGGAGTATATTCGGAAAATAGAGCGGGACAGTGCCGGTGTCTCTCAGGTGAAAACATGTAGTTGATGGAATGGGGATGCTGGGGATATAATTATCGTGAGATTGCCTTAAAATGCAGACTATAATTGTGGATTGGAAAAGGTCTTTGTATAGCAAGATTACCTGGTTCGGCGGAGAGCCGCTCCTTGGAGAAGAGACGATTGATCGGATCTGCGAGGGTATGCGGCAGGCAGGCGCTTCATACAGCTCTTTCGTGGTTTCGAACGGAAGCCTGATCACGCCCCGGGTCGCGGCAAAGATGAAAGAGATCTGGAATGTAAAGAAGATCCAGATTTCTGTGGACGGTGCGGAGAGTGATTACATACGCCGGAAACGCTACGCTTCCTACCATGACTATTACCATACTGTCATGAACTCTGTTGGCGAATTATCTGAGGCGGGCATTCACGTTTCCGTCCGGTGCAATGTCGACGAGAATAACTGGGAGAGAATACAGGAATTCGTAAACGACATGGCTGCGGGCGTTCTGCACAAATCTAATGTGACGATCTATTTCTCGCCGTTGGACTACGTACGTGCGGGGGAAAATGATCTTGCCATGTGGAAAAAAATAGTTGAAGCGCGGTCAATTGTCGAAAGTGCAGGATTTCACACATTCACCATGCACAGCAATGGTCTGGAACTTCGGGTGCATCACTGTATGGCAGACGCCGGCAGTGTGGTCATTACGCCGGACGGAGGTCTCTATGCCTGTGAGCACTGTACTCCTGAAAGCCGGTTCGGGGATATATGGAACGGCGTGACGGATGAGCCGGCCAGATACGCGTTCTGCCGTACGGACCGGACGCGGGAGAAATGCCGCGCCTGCACATACCTGCCGATCTGCACCAACTTTGCGGCGTGTCCCGCAGTAGATGCGCATTGCCGTGAGATGATGCGCATGATCACAGTCGATATGTTGAAGCGTCTGGTCGATAAAAAGGGGATAGAAACGTCTGAGGACAGTATGATCTGCTGAGGAGAATGAAAATGAAGCTGAAAATGGATTTTATCAGTCAGAAGATCGACGACACGTTTTTCCTGGTGCCCGTGGGTGCCGAGGCGTTCAACGGTATCATAAGGGGCAACAAGACGGCGGCGTTCGTCATTGACTGTCTCAAGGAAGAGACTTCTGAGGAAACGATCGTGGATACGATGTGCGCTAAGTTCGACGCACCGCGGAATGTGATCGCTTCTGACGTGAAGGAGCTGCTTGATGAGCTGCGCTCCATCAACGCGCTTGAGGAATAAGCTTAGTACAGAAAAACACTTAATACAGCGGGCAGCCGGGCAGGATGCCGCTATATTAAGTGTTTTTATTCTTTACTAAAACTTCCCGCTTTATATTTTAATGCAGACCGAAATCGAAATTATTGCTTAAGCCGGCTGTCGCCCGATCACAGCATCACGCGGATCGGCTGGCCTTTGAGCCATGCACTGACATTTTCAAATGCCATCTCCGCCCGGCGGTCGATGGACTCCCGGGTATCAAAGGCAACGTGCGGCGTGCATACCAGATTCGGAGCGCCAAGAAGCGGATGATCTGCAGGAAGCGGCGGGTCTTTCTCGTAGACGTCGACGCCGGCCTTGATCTTTCCGGCCCGCAGTGCTTCGGCAAGCGCATCGGTATCCACGACGGGACCTCTTGCCGTGTTGATCAGGATCGCGCCGGGCTTCATGAGACCGATCTCCTTCTTTCCGATGAGGCCTTTTGTGGCCGGAGTCAGCGGGGTGTGTATGGAGAGGATGTCCGCCTGCTTCATGACTTCATCAAGAGGCATCAGTCCGATTCCCAGCTCCTGCGCTCTGGGCCTTACGCTCCGGCTGTAACCGATTAAACGGCAGCGGAAAGCCTTGAAGAGCTCCGCCGTTCTGCAGCCGATCGCTCCGGTCCCGATCACGCCCACTGTCCGTCCCGCGAGTTCGTTACCGGCGAGACTTCCCTTTCCGAGACCGCATTTTACCGCCTCGTTACAGGCCGTTATATTGCGGAGGCAGTCCAGCGCGAGGCCGACTGCAAGCTCAGCCACCGCATCGTCACAGTAGCCGCCGGTGTTGGAGATACCGATTCCCCGTTCCTTGCAGGCCTCTGTGTCGACATGGTCGATCCCGACAAAGGCGACAGAGATGAACTTCAGGTTCTTGTCGGCCCGGATCACTTCGCCTGGCAGCGGGTGATTGGCGATGATCAGTACGTCTGCATCGTCCGCCCGGCGGATCAGCTCTTTGGGGTCGGTGGAAAATGAATCGTAAGAGGCAAATATATGCCCGTCCCGCCGCAGATCGTCTGCAAGCTTCTCTACGATCTCGGGAGATACGCCAAGCGGCTCCATTAATACAACTTTCATAACGGCACTCCTTTCTTATGCGGAAGTCCGGGTCTTTAGCAGTAACGAACGGATTCCTGATCAGGGCATTGAACGAAAGGGATCCGATACGGGACTTCCGATTACAATAATTATAAGCGTATGCAGCATAGGAATCAACATTGCGGGCAGTGTCTGCCATATATTACGCTAAGCGCGGATCATCAGGAGAGCCTGCGCTCTTCTGATGTTGCGATTTGCAGAATAAAGTGCAATACTATTTGTGAAGGCAAACGACAATAAATGCTGAAGGAGGACTGTTATGCCTGTACATGTATTAAATGAAGCCAACCGCTGCCTGCAGTGTAAAAAACCGCTCTGCCGTCTGAAGGGATGTCCCATACAGACGAATATTCCCGAGGTCATCCGCCTGTTCAAAGAGAACAAGATGATGGAGGCTGCCGAGATTCTTTTCGAGAATAATCCGCTGTCCGTGATCTGCTCTCTCGTATGCAACCACGAGGAACAGTGCGAAGGGAACTGTATACGGGGAAAGAAGGGGGAACCGGTACACTTTTCTTCGATCGAGAACTATATTTCCGATTCCTGCTTTGAGAGACTGGATCTTTCCTGCGCACCGCCGAACGGGATGAGGGTCGGCGTGATCGGAGCCGGACCGGCTGGTATCACAATCGCGATCATTCTTGCCCGCCGCGGATACAAAGTCACGGTCTTTGAAGGGCGGGAGAAAATCGGCGGAATTCTCCGCTATGGAATCCCTGAATTCCGGCTTCCAAAGTCAATTCTTGACCGCTATTATCACAGAATGCGCGAGATGGGAATTCTTTTCCGCCCGAATTTCAACCTTGGCGGGTCAACGAGCATACAGGACCTTCTGGATGACGGCTATCACAGCGTCTTCGTCGGCACCGGCGCGTGGATGCCGCGCAGGCTGCGTGTGCCGGGAGAGACGTTCGGTCATGTTTTCTATGCGATCAATTATCTGAATAATCCGGATGTCTATGAGCTTGGCGACAATGTCGCGATCATCGGTGCCGGCAACGCCGCCATGGACGTCGCTCGTACGGCGATCCGACACGGATCCCGTAATGTCACAGTCTATGTGCGCGGAGATGAGGTGGCGGCATCCGATCACGAATACAGCTACGCGCAGCTGGACGGCGTGCGCTTTGAGTTCCGGAAGAGTATTGTCCGCTTTGTGGATGAAGGCGCCATCTTCTGCGATCAGGTGGAAGATCCCGCAAGCGGCGAGCTGATCGACGATCACTCTACGGATGCGCTGGTCGAGGCGGACAGCGTTATTATCTCCATATCCCAGGTCCCGCGGAATCGACTGGTGAACCGTGACCATGATCTCCATCTGAATGAACGCGGTACACTGCAGACCGACGAGCATGGGGAGACGACGATGGAGGGCGTATTTGCATCCGGAGACGTTGTGACCGGGGCTAAGACCGTTGTCGCGGCGGTGGCTGTCTCCAAGCAGATCGCGGATAACATGGACGCCTACATGAAGGAAAAATTCAGTTCACGATAAGTTATACCAGGAGTATAATTTACAAAATGCCTGTCGGATGCTATAGTAGAAAGAAGAAAAAACGGTCCCCGGAGGACCGGGAAAGGACAAATCATGGCAAAGATCAATCGTTCATTTAGTTATAATAGCGAACTTAAACTTGCGCTGCTGCCTGAGTATGGCAGACAGGGCCATGATTTGCGTGTTCATTTAGGGAATTTATCGACGGGAAAAAAGCATAACTTATCGTAGATCTTCCGAAAGTACAGGGAGATTCTAAGAAATAAGCTTTTTATCGGACCGCTTGCCCAGGATGAACCGGGCAGGCGGTTTTTTTTCGAAACGAGGACAGAAAGATGATTGAAATCAGGGGAAAAGTAAATACAGCAATCTGCTACGCGAAGGTCGTAGAAGAGGAGGCGATCGAACAGATCCGCAGAATGTGCGATTACCCGATGACGGAGGGTTCCCGCATCAGGATCATGCCGGATGTCCACGCCGGAAAAGGCTGCACGATCGGGACGACGATGACCATCATCGATAAGGCTGTCCCGAATGTGGTCGGTGTGGATATCGGCTGCGGAATGTATACGGTCAATCTGGGAAAAGCGGAGATCGATTTTGAAAAGATCGATGAGGCGGCGCATTTTATCCCGTCAGGTATGAACGTCTGGGATGGCCGCACGGAGAGATTTGATCTTCAGGAGCTTCGCTGCTACAGGGAGCTTAAAGATACAAAGAGACTGGAGAGAAGTCTTGGGACCCTCGGAGGAGGAAATCATTTCATAGAGATCGACGAGGCGGCGGATGGAACCAAATATCTGGTGATCCATTCCGGAAGCCGCAACCTCGGAAAACAGGTGGCTGAGTTATATCAGAAGCTGGCTGTTGATCTGGACAGGGGCTATGGCGAGTATCTGAAGAAGCGGGATGAAATTATCAGGATCTATAAGGAGCAGGGCCGCAGAAAGGAGATCCAGAAAGTGCTGAAAGAGCTTCAGCGCAAGATGGAGCAGAGCGGGACCGGAATACCGGACGACCTGTGCTTCCTGACGGGTCCGTATCTTGAGGATTACCTTCACGATGTGGAGGTGTGCCAGAGATTTGCCCGCAGGAACCGTGAGAAGATGGCGGAAATACTGCTTGAGCGGACAAAGCTTGCCGGGTCCGACGCCTTCCATACGATCCACAACTATATTGATACAGAGGAGATGATTCTTCGAAAGGGCGCGATCGCGGCTCACGCGGGTGAAAAAGTCCTCATCCCGATCAATATGAGGGACGGCAGCGTGCTGGCTGTCGGAAAGGGGAACCCGGAGTGGAATTTCTCCGCTCCCCATGGAGCGGGAAGGATCATGTCCAGAACGCAGGCGAAAACCACTTTGGATCTTATGGAGTACAAGAAGGAGATGGCGGGAGTGTACACAACATCCGTCAATGCACAGACACTCGACGAGGCGCCGATGGCGTACAAGTCGCTGGAAGACATTATTGATGTGATCCGGGATTCGGTTGACATCATAGATATCATGAGACCAATTTATAATTTTAAGGCCTCCGATTGACACGTGCCGGTCGGAAGGCCGGAAACGGAGGGTAAAATGTATGCAATGCCGACCATTGACATGGTCTCTACCGGAAGGAACATTGAAATGAGACGTAAAGCAGCCGGGCTTTCTGTGAGAGAACTGCAGGATGTGTTCGGCTTCGGGACGCCGCAGGCGATTTACAAGTGGCAGCGCGGAGCCGCGATGCCGACAGTGGACAACCTGGTCATTCTGGCGGCGGTCCTTGATGTGAAGATCGACGATATTCTGGTCGTATACGAGTGAAAATGAGGAGGCAAGCCAAGAGCAGGAGGAAGGCTTGCCTCCTCCTGCTCGAACCCCTTGCGGCGAATAACTGGACAATTAGGTGTCTGACTTTCACATTCACGGTCAGGATATGTTCAGCGCCCGGCACCCGGATCATGTCTTTGAAGAATCAGTGGCCGGTATCCGCAGTTTGATTTTCAGCAGGCGGATACCGGTATTTGTATTAAGACTGTTCAATGACCGTATAGGCGGAGATATCGAACAGCGACTCATCGACGGAAGTGTCAAGAGACTGAATTGCATAGCGGACTTCACCGACATCTTTTAAGGATTCGGCGTAGGACGTTCCTTCGACAAGAGACTCGATCACACAGACAAGCTGGTTGTTGTCATCAAAGTAGAACGCGGTCTCCGCTGAATAATCGCCTCCCGGGAAGACTTCTGCGGTATAGGAAGCGCCGTTCCACTCGCGCGTCTCCTCTGTGTACTCTTTATCCTTCGCATGTCTCCAGATGGTCTGATACAGTCTGTCAAGGAGCAGTGCATTGTCAGAGAGGAAGTCCGATGAGGTGATAAAGGTCGCTTCCATTGTTTTCGGATTAAGGTGATAGACGTCGCAGTCTTTGACGACTTTGATATGAGTGCCTTCGTAGCCGTTTACCAGAGATGTATCTGTGGAATAGAATAACGGACCTTTACCGTGCACATCATAAGTCGTGATCATATCCACCAGTTCATAAGTCTGCTCATACTTCAGGTGGACACCTGCTTCCGGAGCGTAACCGGACCAGAGCGCGTACAGGCGGGAATCCGGCACATCTGCGGAAATCGCCGCCTGGACCTCCTCCACGCTCATGAGCGGGTAAGCGGAGATATCCGCATTCTCCTGGGCGTAGTAAAGGACCATGGAACCATCGTCGTAAATATCCATTTCGAGGATGCCGTTCTTTGCGACGGCTTTCATGGAACTTTCATCGGCCATGGCGAGGGAGACGATACCGTCATTCAGCTTCCACGAGGCGATATCCATAGAATCCTCGTCCATGGTCATATAACCTGTGCCGTCCGCTGCCAGCTTCAACTTGGAAGACATATCCTGTCCGGTAACATCCACAAGGTAACCGGAATATTTCATGCCAAAGAGCGAATAATCTCCTTCGACAGGCAAGACCTCCACGACCGGTTCTTCAACGGCCGGTCCTTCAACGGCCGCAGTGGATTCTGCTCCCCCGGTAGTGGATTCTGCTTCCTGCGGAGTAGATTCCACTGTCTGCGGAGTGGACTCTGCCGGCTTGCTCTCGGTCGTTTCTGTCTGTGCTGCGGGGGCGGCTGTACTTCCTCCGCAGGCACAAAGAGCAAATGTCAGCGTCAGCGCGACGAATATTGCCAGAATGCAGCGTATCTTTTTCATTTTGCGTCCTCCTTTCAAGTGCTTCATAGATCACGGCAGCAGACAGCTGTACTGTGCGCCGCTGCCATAGCGATTCATCCAATATTACTGCTATATAGTATATTTTATCAGAGACGTGGTATACTGTCAGTGGTGGCACACTTTTAATCAATGATTGTTTTTGTGCCAAATGCGATCTGCTTAAATTGAGGAGGAATGTATGCTGTCAGCGAAAATCACAAAGCTGTTTCATATTCTGCAGTGCAGCAATACCGACATCGCACGGTTCGCAGGCTGTTCTCCGTCCAATATTTCCCGTCTGAAAAGCGGCGCCCGGGAACTGGGAGCGGAAAGCCGTTCCGTTCAGCGTCTCGCGGAGGGGATTTACCGATATGCAAATGATGAAAATATGCTGTCCGTTCTGACCGAGCTCTGCGGAGTCGACGACAGCCGGGAGACAGTCATGGTCCGGGCAATTCTTGACTGGCTGTATGCTGAAAATGATTTCATGGAGCCGCACACGGTCATTCCGAGAAGCAAGAAATCAAGAGAACTCCGGCGGCGCAGCTTCGGTGAGAGACTGGGCAGGGCAATGAAACTGCTCGAATTCTCCAACGGCCAGCTTGCGGCGGCGCTCAATGTGGATGTGTCTCTGATCAGCCGGTATCGGAGTGGGATTTATCATCCCGGCCGGAATGAGCCGATCAAGGAGCGATTGTCGCATACGCTTTTTTTCCATGCGGAAAAGAGCGGAAGGCGAACGGAGCTGGCGGGTCTGTGCGGTATCGCGCCGGAGGAGCTGACGTCTGAAACACTGACGGACTGGCTGTACGGGACCGAGGAGGAGCGCGCGTCGGAGATGGCGGAGATGTTGTTCCGCTCCATTGATATGTTCACGCCGGAGCCGGGAAGCGCGCTGGCTGTGCCGAGTGTCCCGCCTGCCAAGGTGCAGGACCGATACTGGGGGACAAAGGGACTTCGCGATGCGGTCGTCCGCTTTCTGGGCGATGCAGTCAGAGAAGGAGGCGAACTTCTTCTTTATTCTGATGAACCGATGGATTGGATGAGCAGAGATCCTGCGTTCTTTTCGCTGTGGGGGGCCTTGATGGTCGCCTGTATCCGGAACGGAGTGCATATACGGATCATACATAATATTGACAGGATCGAAACGGAAATGGTCGCCGCCATTAACGGCTGGTTCCCCCTGTATGTTTCTGACATGATCGAACCCTATATTTTTCGGAAAGTACGAAATACCCGGTTCTGTCACACGATCTTTATCCGACCGGGGAGCGCGGGTATTCTGGGCTCTTTTCCCGCGGATATCGGAGAAGGGCGATGGTATGATTACATTTTGGACAAAGACATGCTGGAGGCCATGGAACATGGCTACGAAGTGATGCTTTCCGGAGCATCGCCTCTTCTCAAAGTCTATACCGCCGACAAGGCGGATGAATTCTGGAAATTCTGCAGGGAGTACCGCACGGAGAGATGGGTCACCATTCTCTATGGGCTTTCGATCGGCACCATGCCGGAGGGTCTTATGGAAAAGATGCTCGACCGGGCCGGGATCACCGGAACCGACAGGGAGGCGATCCTGACCCTTTATGAAAAGCGAAGACGCCAGATGCTTGATACACTGGAGGGAGGAAGTGTCGATGAAATCATAGCTATACCCGACAGGAAGCTTGTTCTGGACGGAAAAGTCGAAGTGAATCTTGGCGCGGAAGCAATCGACCTTACGCTTACCTACTCGCCGGAAGAATACGCCGGACACATTGCGGAGCTGCGCAGACTGACAGCCGAGGAGAAGAATTACCGCCTGACTCTGCTTCCGCAGTCTCCGTTCCACGATCTCCAGGTCTTTACCATGAAGAATATCGTTGTGGTCCTTCGCTGCCGTGAGCCCTTTGCAGCTTTCGTTTTTTCGAACACTGCCCTGACGCGGTCCGTTACGAACTACTTTGGTTCGCTGATCGAAAAATATGGAACGGACAGGGCGGCGGTGCTCAGGGCTTTGGAAGAATATAGATGAAAATGCCGGGTCATGGGAGAAGAAAATCATCTTGACACGCGAAGTTAATCTGCATATAATGCAAATGTAGAAGGTAAACTGTATCTTAGCAATAAGATAAACTTCACCAAATGCCGGGCGGGGAATCAAAGACCGGCGGAAAAGAGGGAGGGGTTGTTATGGACCGCTCGATCCTTCATGTTGACGCCAACTGCTTTTACGCCGCCGTCGAGATGCTGCATCATCCCGAGTACGAAGGGCAGCCTCTCGCGGTGGGAGGGGATGTGGAAAAACGGCACGGCATTATTCTGACTGCCAACTATATAGCGAAGCGCCGGGGCGTGAAGACAGGTTCAGCTTTGTGGGAAGCCCGGCAGGCCTGCCCGAATCTCGTGATCGTTCCGCCGGACTATGATCAGTATCTGCGATTCTCCCGCTACATGCGCGAGATGTATGCGGATTATTCGGACAGGGTCGAATCCTTCGGGCTCGATGAGTGCTGGATCGATGTGACGGACAGCGTCGGGATCCGCGGGGACGGCCTCACGATTGCGCATGAACTGAACAGGAAGGTCAAAAGTGAGCTCGGAATCACGGTCAGCGTGGGGGTGAGCTGGAATAAGATATTTGCAAAATTCGGATCGGATTATAAGAAGCCGGACGCGGTGACAGACGTGAATCGGGATAATTACCGGCAGATCGTCTGGCAGAAGCCGGCGGCGGACCTTCTCTATGTCGGCCGCGCGACGAAGAGGAAACTTGCGGGCGTTGGCATCCATACGATCGGTCAGATCGCCGAGGCGGATCCGGCGTATCTTCACCGCATGCTGGGGAAGCAGGGGCTGATGCTGTCGGTATTTGCACACGGTGAAGACAAGACGCCGGTCGCGAAGGAGAACACGGACGCTCCGATCAAGAGCATCGGCAACGGCATGACCATGCCGAGAGATCTCATAAATGACATGGAAGTGAAGATGGCGGTCTATATGCTCTCCGAGTCTGTGGCGACCCGGCTGCGCGAGAACCATTTCGCCGGGGATGTTGTCGAGATCTATGTGCGGGACAAAGATCTTTCCGGTTTTACGCGCCAGCACAGGATTCCGACTCCGACGAACATATCGGATGAGATCGCGAAACAGGCCATGCGGCTCTTCCTTGAAAATTACAGGTGGCAGAAGCCGATCCGGGGCATCGGCGTGCGCGTCGCCGGTCTGCGCGGGGAGTCGTATCCTTATCAGCTCGACCTTTTTCAGAGCGAGGAACGGAGGGAGAAGCAGCTTGCCATGGACCGGGCGGTAGATGAGATCCGAAGACGCTTCGGCACCGAATCGATACAGCGGGGGCTTATGTATTTCGGACCGGAGATCACGCCGAGGAAGAGGCAGGAGCAGACGATCCATCCGCATTCGTACCTGGAGCGGGGAAATATGGCTTTCGGATGAGAGTATGCCGGAGGAGGCGACAGAAAGCGCCGGTTCACGACATTCTGCCTTTCTGCTTTATAGAGTATTACGATTAATGAGCAGCAAACTATTATTTCTGAAAACTTGTGATTTCGACACAAAAAGTGTATTATTATCTCAATATATATTTTGTGTGATTTGGGTCGGAAAACTTGACAGAAAGCCGGAAGATGACAGGGGGTTTCCGCTCGGATCCGTGTCGAAGGGAGGAAGAGACATGATAATATTAGTACCGATCTGCGCTGTTCTGGCGCTTGTTTTTGCGGTATATCTGGCAGGTTCCGTGAGAAAGGAGGAGGAGGGGACCGACCGGATGAAAGAGATTTCCGGTGCCATCCGGGAAGGTGCCAACGCGTTCCTTTTCTCGGAATATAAAGTCCTCGTCATATTTGCCGCAGTACTTTTTGTTGTTATCGGAGTGGGAATCGGGAACTGGCTCACCGCAGTGTGTTTCCTGATCGGCGCAGTATTCTCCACGCTCGCGGGATTCTTCGGAATGCGCATCGCGACGGAGGCCAATGTCAGAACTGCCAACGCCGCACGGACATCCGGCATGTCCAAAGCGCTGACAGTTGCCTATCACGGCGGCGCGGTCATGGGCTTCTCGGTCGTTGGTCTCGGTCTGCTCGGCGTAAGCGCTATTTATCTGATCACCGGTAATGCGGATGTCCTCTTCGGATACAGCCTTGGCGCTTCTTCCGTAGCTCTGTTCGCCCGTGTCGGCGGCGGTATTTACACGAAGGCTGCTGACGTCGGCGCTGACCTTGTCGGCAAGGTCGAGAACAATATCCCGGAGGATGACCCGAGAAATCCGGCGGTCATCGCGGATAATGTCGGTGACAACGTCGGCGACGTAGCCGGTATGGGCGCTGACCTTTTCGAATCTTATGTAGGTGCCGTTGTATCCGCCATCACACTCGGTATTCTTACCTATGATAAGGCGGGAGCTATATATCCGCTTCTGCTGGCGGGAGCAGGCATTATTGCTTCTATGATCGGAACATTCTTCGTCAGGGGCGACGAGAAAGGAAACCCGCAGGCAGCTCTCAACCGCGGAAGCTATGTCGCCTATGCCATCACGATTGTTTTCGCGTTCGTGGGCAGTAATATGATCCTGGGTTCCATCAAGCCCGCATGTGCTGTCATCTTCGGTCTTGCGGTCGGCTTTATCATCGGTCAGGCAACAGAAATGTTCACGTCTGACAGATACGGATCTGTCAAGAAGATCGCGGAGCAGTCTCAGACCGGTTCCGGAACCAATATCATTTCAGGTCTTGCGGTCGGTATGAAATCGACGGTCATTCCTATCGTATGCATCTGTATCGGTATCATGGGCGCTTATCTTATTGCCGGCCTTTACGGCATCGCACTGGCAGCAGTCGGTATGCTGGCGACAACAGGCAGCACGATCGCGGTCGACGCTTACGGTCCGATCGCTGACAATGCAGGCGGTATCGCGGAGATGTCCGGTCTTGAGGAAAGTGTAAGAAATATCACGGATAAACTCGACTCTGTCGGTAATACGACGGCTGCGATCGGCAAGGGCTTTGCCATCGGTTCCGCGGCGCTTACCGCACTGGCCCTCTTCGTATCTTACGCGCAGGCGGTCTCCCTTGAAGCGATCAATATCATGGAGCCGAAGGTCATCGTCGGAATCTTCAT
>JAZRKZ010000410.1:0-3032 GCA_045646565.1 Lachnospiraceae bacterium | reverse complement strand
AGTGTTTCAAATCTTGACAGTCGATTCTTTTGATTTTTCTGCAATTGAGGTGCTAAAATTCATGAATTCTGAGTCAGAAAGCAGTCTTAAATCGCAGAAATGAATAGATGACGTGCTGGCAGTGGGTAAAATAGCTCATTTTCAGCAGTCGAATTCTTAGAAAAGTGTGGTTAGCAGCCGACAACTCTTTCGCTGCCCTCCGCGTGCCTGGTATGTGGAGGGGGGCGCTCGCCGTCAGGTTTCGCTGCCCTCTCCGCGTGCCTGGTATGGAGGGAATCAATTCCCGAACGACAGCTCCTCGCACACCGTTTCTATGTTGAATTCGGAGTGCTCCACCTCCCGTGTGAACTCCGCCACCGTCTGAAGGCGGTCCGTGAAGCTGAAGGCGCCGCCATTTGCAGCATACCTTGCGGCATCCAGATCGCGGATCACGAGCGTGCAGAAGACGGCGAAGGCGGCCTTTTCGTACAGGCGGAAGTCGTAGGCAGCCCGCGGGAAATAGCGGAAAGTGTAGTAGACGAGCAGGTGCTCGTAGTGGACGTCGTTATAGCAGGGGGAGGTTCCCCAGCGGATAGTATGACGCATATAGGCTTCATCCAGTATGGATACAGCGGATGCAAGGGTCTTTGTCCACCGGTCGCTGATGACCTCAAGTCTGTCAAGGATCTCAAGTCTTTCCCGGTATGTTTTCTCGCTGCCGGCAAAGGCCGCGCCAAAAAACTTCGCCTTGGTATTGATGAACTGCTGGGTAAGCTCCAAAAGCTCCCGGTCCAGGATCTCCTCGTCCGCCTCATATTTATTGATGAGCTTCTGAACATCCGCGCAGAGAGAGAGGTAGCGCTCGACGCGCTCGCCGAGGGGCTTTGTGCGGTCCTGCAGGATCCTGAAGCAGGCTTCCCTCACTTTAAAGATGTGATCGGCAAGCGCCGCGTCTTCTCCGTCGTCCCAGTTGTCCTCGAACTCTGCGTCGTCCGGCAGGGCTGCCACGGACTCGTCATAGTCCTCCTCCATATAGGAGGCAAGGTTTTCATCCTGCAGCTCGATCTCCTTGAAGGAAATCGGGATGTCGTTTAGGAACATCAGCCTTCCCGCCTCCGGGCAGGAGAGGGTAAGACTCTTTTCGGTGCTGCCGTTCCACTCGAACGTGTACCTCGGGTAGTCTGTGCACACGCGGCACAAAGCTTCCTCTCCGAGACTTAGCACGATGTCGCAGAGATTGCATTTGTTAAGGAAAGGGCAGCGGCCGTCGATTTCGAGCCGGAAGCTTCTCTTTACATCGCTGCCGTCCCCGAGCACGTCCGCGCTCTCGCCCGCATCCCGCGCGCTTTCCATACTGGCCCGCAGGCGGTCGCCGAATGCACCCGGCACATTTCTATAGTATTCGTAAGTATCTTCATCGATGTCAAGCTCCCAGCCGATGCAGCAGTTGTCGGGACAGTCTGCTCCTAAGCAGTGGAAGCTGTCATAAAAGTCTGGAATTCTCAGTTTCACGGTCATCCTCCTTTACAAAGACAACATATCACATGCGGCGCGAAAAAGCGATAGTGTTTCGTGTGAGTTGCATTTGCAAATGCACGCACTTCGTTGTATCATAATCCGTATGTGTCGTCTTTACGCCAAAGGGATCGACGCAAAAAAAGTTAGTCGCCGGGCGCGGAATTCTTACACGGAGAAGCGGTGCCGGTCAGAGGGGATCGGCACGAAAGATGGACAGAGCCGCGCGGGCAGAACTGTAAAGGAGTGGTTGTTTTGGAAAGAGAAACATTTAAATCAAGGCTTGGTTTCCTGCTTGTCAGCGCAGGCTGCGCGATCGGTATCGGAAACGTATGGAAGTTCCCGTTCATCACCGGCCAGTACGGCGGAGGCGTGTTCGTCCTCTTTTATCTGATCTTCCTGATCATTATGGGAATTCCGGTCCTCACAATGGAGCTGGCGGTCGGACGCGGGAGCCGGCAGAGCGCGGTCCGGGGCTATAAAGCGCTGGAACCCGAGGGGAGCAAATGGCATCTGCACGGCTGGATCTGTATCCTCGGCTGTTATCTGCTCATGATGTATTACACGACGGTATCCGGGTGGATGCTCAACTATTTTATCAAGTTCGCAGTGGGAACATTTGACTCCGTGAACAGTGATGGCGTCGCCGGTGTGTTCACGGATATGCTTGCTTCGCCGGAGCAGCTTGTCGCGTATATGATCGTGACGGTTGTTCTCGGCGTGCTGGTCTGCAGTATCGGTATCCAGAACGGCGTGGAGCGTGTCACCAAGGTCATGATGGTCGCGCTGATGATCCTCATTGTCCTCCTTGCGGGTCACAGCCTGATGCTGGAAGGCGCCGGTAAGGGCGTTCGTTTCTATCTGCTCCCGGATTTCCCGCGCGCGATGGAGATGGGCCTCGGAAATGTCATCACGGCGGCCATGAACCAGGCGTTCTTTACGCTGTCGATCGGTATTGGATCCATGGAAATCTTCGGCACATATATTTCCAAAGACCGTACGCTGGGCGGAGAGTCGGTCAGCATTGTTGCCCTTGATACATTTGTAGCCATCATGGCAGGACTCATTATTTTCCCCGCATGCTTCTCCTACAACGTTGACGCGGGTGCGGGTCCGTCCCTCATTTTCATCACGCTGCCGCAGATTTTTATCCACATGGCAGGCGGCAGAATGTGGGGAACGATGTTCTTCCTGTTCATGACATTTGCCAGTATGTCGACAGTCATTGCCGTCTTCGAGAATCTGATCGCGGCCGGCATGGACAACTTCGGCTGGGACCGCAAGAAGTCTGCCTGGATCAACCTCGCGATCCTGCTGGTCTTCAGTCTCCCGTGTGCGCTGGGCTACAACGTGCTCAGCAATGTACATCTGATCGGCGGGCGTGACATCCTCGACAGCGAGGACTTCATCGTCAGCAACCTGCTCCTGCCGACCGGCGCGATGATCTACACGCTGTTCTGTACGATGAAATACGGCTGGGGCTTCGACAAGTATATTGAGGAAGTCAACGCCGGCGTCGGGCCGAAGGTCCCGAAGGG
>JAZRKZ010000409.1:0-3424 GCA_045646565.1 Lachnospiraceae bacterium | reverse complement strand
CGGCCCTGATCGAGACAGGCGGCTGCCGCGTCGGCGTTTCTTTTATAGTTCTCCTGCCGCTTTGCCGCAACTTTATCCATGGTAAAGTCCATGGCAAGGACTTCTTTGCTCCCCAGCGGGACGACCTTGCGAACGATATCCAAAGCAATCATATCGCCGGTCTTCGTTCTGGGGGCCGCAATGACAGGGCATGCAGAAATGACCTGCATGGCTTTGACTGTCATAAGGTCCGGATCGCCGGGACCGATTCCAACACCGTAAAATGTGCCGCGATTTGTGGACATGACCTGCACCTAACATTAATAATAAACAAAATGATCTGATAAACTTCCGCCCAGAGAAACAGAGGGGATTATACTTCGGCTGCAAAACACAAAGCGAGCGATGAATGAACTTACGAGTAGAACGCAGAGCCCTCGTTCACATTGTAGAGACCGAAGCAGGGGAGCGTCGCCGGTTCTTCGCCTTCGCCGATGGCCCGGGGCATCGTGTACCATTTGAGACCATCCTCTGTCAGATCAGCAGTAGGCGTTCCGGGAAGGTAGAGGATGAACTCATCTCCGCACGAAATACCGTAGGGGTCGGATGCGATATACCGAACATCATCTTCGATCCACTCTTCTCCGGGGGCGTTCTTTGTCGCAACCTCTGTCAGCTTGAGGGTGTAGGAGCTGCTGTTTATGATATTTGCAATCTCGAACTTTCCGGAATACTCGCAGACATAGATGGTCCCGTTCGGATATCCGTTGCCCGTATCACCCATATCGGAGTCGTGGTAGGATCCGGTAAAAGTACCGTTCTCGCCAAAAGTCAGATCGGAAGACCATCCGCCTACGCCGCTTGCGTATGCCATCGTAAGGCCGTTCAGTTTACCGAAAACAGCGCCCGCTTCAGTATCCTGTGCCGGCGCATCTCCGGAAGGAGCGGTGGATGCGTCTCCCGCGCCGGGAGCCAGCGCACGGAGCTTTGCGACAGCATCGTCATAGGACATGGCGTCCGTACCGTGCTCCTTGGCATACGGAACCAGGAATTCATCGTCGTTGTCGCCTTCAAGGAGGATCCTGTCGATGCTGCTGAAATAAGCGCTCTTTACAGTCTCATATTCTTCCTTCGAAATCTCAGCGTCATCCTTGTAATAGGTGTCGACGAACGCGTCGTAATTGTCGTTCGGGTAGGAGGTGTGCTTGAGCTTTTCCGTCACAGTCATCGCGCCGTCTGAGGCGACAAGACGGCGGTAGTTGTATTCGACGCCCTCGTCGCCGATGCTGTCGTAGATGTAGAGGCTCTTGTCTTTCCCGGTGAAGACACAGAAGCATGTTCCGCCCGCGACCTGCAGATCAAGGCGGTCGTCGTAGAGCGTCTTTGCGCTCTCATCCTCGTATGTGCAGACAACCAGATCGGCCTCGAACGTGTAGGCGCTGTCCGAGGCGGGCGTGCGCATAAAGAGGAGCTCCGGGGTCTCGTCACCGTAGACATCTGCCAGTGCGGCCGGGCTCACCGGTCCGTAGGAGAAGTTGTCGTCGGTCCAGATCTCGTTCTGCCAGTCGTAGGCGGCGATGCGGTCCTTGTTCTCCTGAAGGATATCCAGATAAGCCGCGTAGGCCTTTGAATGATCAGGCTCTGCTTCTGGCGTCGGTGCAGTCGATTGAACGGCGTCGGGTTTCGAAACGGTGCTTTCTGCATTTGCCGCAGTGGAACTCTCCGTCTGCGGCGGCTCGGACTGCGGAGCCGGCGCGTTGTCCGCTGCCTGCTGCACGGAGCCGCAGGCGGCAAGGGATGCGGAAAGAATGAGTGCTGCTGTTATGGTTGGCCAATATTTCTTTTTCATGATGTCCTCCTAGTACAGTGTTTTATGATTCTTATGCGCGTGGTGTTTGGCCTCACGCTTCGTTCTTCTTCATGTGCGGCCTGAGTCACGCTTGTTCTTCTCCTGCGTGTGCCGCCATGCCTCACGCTTCGTTCTCATCCTCATAATACTTGCGGAATTCCAGACAGACCATGGTGATATCGTCGAACTGCGGCTCGCCGGCGGCGTATGTGTCGACTGATTGGAAGACCGCGTCGATCACTTTCTCCGGTTTCTCGCCTTTTACTCTGTTCAGCGTGTCGCCGAGCCGGGTGAGGCCGAAGAGCTTGTGGGACGGATCATTTGCCTCCGGGACGCCGTCCGTATAGATAAAGATGCGGTCACCGGGCTCGAGCGTCAGGCGGTGAATCTTGTAGTTAACATCTTCGAGCGCGCCGAGGACGATCCCGTGGCGTTCTTTGGTCAGGACATAGTCGCCGTTCGCGCGCATGATGAAGGGGTCTTCGTGGCCTGCATTTGCATAAATAAGCTCACCTGTGCGAAGATCCAGAATTGCCTCATAGACAGTGATGAACATGGAGTCGCTGTTCGAGCCTGCCATCAGATTGTTGACAAATGCAAACGCCCGGCTGATATCCCCGATTTCCATCGTGTAGTTCTTGAGCAGCGTCTTTCCGATCGCCATGACAAGCGCGGCGGGAACTCCCTTGCCGGAAACGTCTGCGATCAGGAAGGCCAGCTTGTCCTCGGAGAGCATGAAGAAATCATAGAAATCACCGCCGATCTCCCGCGCCGGCCGCATGGCGCAGGCGAGATCGAAGCAGCGCTGGTCGGTGAAATCCGGGCTTGCGGAGGGAAGCATGTGCCGCTGGATGCCTTCCGCGATCTTGAGCTCGGTACTGATGCGCTCTTTCTCCGAGGTCACTGTTTTCAGCCTGTCCATGTAGTCGTAGATGCCTTCCTCCATGCTTTTGATGGAGTGATAGAGATGCTCGATCTCGTCGCCGGTGTGGATGTCGAGATTTTCAAATGCACGCCCCCTCTCCTCGCCGCTATACAGCCTCTTGATCATGTCGCCTGTCGCCAGTGACAGCTTGTTGAGCGGGGTGACGAGCCGTTTGTCGATAACGGCGCATATGATGAGCGCGATGATGATCACGGCGATGACCATGGAATAGGCGAACTTTTTAATGTAATACTGCGACAGGATTGAACTGACGAGCGTAACTGAATCAAGGAGCATGAGGACGGCGACATGGTCCCCGTTATCCGGAATAATAATTCGCGCGACGGAATAGACATCACCGAAGTTGGTAGTATTGAAAAGCGGCTCGTTGGCGGTGTCGACATATTCGTAATCGGTTTCTGCGTTCAAATCTTTGTTATGCGAGATATAGAGAGCATTTTCCAGAAAACTATAGTCTCCTGAGTTGAAGAAGGTGAAAATCCTCTTCGTATTATAATCGAATACGACAAGGCGTACGCCGTCAAAGCCGAGGTCCGCTGTCTGCCCGTAGGCCAGCTCGTGCGTTTCCTTGTACGTCTCATTTTCGTAGATGCCGCGGAAGCTCTCCTGAAGTCGGAGGCCAAGCGGTCTTAGGAAGACAATACAGCTTT
>JAZRKZ010000408.1:0-4880 GCA_045646565.1 Lachnospiraceae bacterium | reverse complement strand
CGTAACGCCCGCTTCGCTTTCCGCTTCGGCCCTGAAATCCTCCAGTTTCACGGGGTTAATGTCGGGCAGATCGCCGGAGGAAGATACGCCGAATCGTCGAAGGAACTCTTCCGTCGTGCCGAAAAGGATCGGTCTGCCGGGGAGCCTGGCCCTGCCGAGTTCCCTGACAAGCCTGTACTCGATCAGGCGGTTGATCGCGTGGTCGGAATTGACGCCGCGGATCCGTTCGACCTCGGCTTTTGTGACCGGCTGTTTATAGGCGATGACAGACAGAGTCTCCAGCATGACGTCCGTGAGACGGGGCTTTTTGGGTGAGAGTTCCAGCGCGATCAGCGCGTCATAGTACTCCGGGTTCGTACACATCTGGAAGGAGTTTTCAAGCCGGATGATCCGGATCCCCCGCCCGCCTTCTTCGTACATGTTCATGAGTAAGACGGCGGCTTCCGTCACTTCCTCTTCCGTGACCATCAGGGCTTTGGCTATGTCCTTTACCGACTCGGCCTTTCCGGTCGTAAAAAGGATCGCTTCCACTGCGGCCTTGAGTTTTTCTGATTCCATATTGTCTCCATTCTTGCGCCGTGTTTACGCTTCCGCCTGGCCGAAGTCGTCCTCGAGATTGACGGCGGAGATATCCGCGCCGCTTACATATTCGATCGTGATATCGCCGGCGATCTCTTCCTGAGAGACTTCGACGATCCCGTATTTCATGAGCTCGAGCATGGCCAGGAACGTGACGATGACGTGCATCTTCGAGCGCTGTCTGACGAGAAGATTGCGGAAAGACATACGCTTCTTCTTTTTGGCCATATCCGCGACCCAGACGAGTTTGTCCGCCAGATTGACTTCTTCCTTTTTGATCGTGCCGAACTGACTGCGGACCGGGTCGATCTTGTCAGACTGCCTGCGCAGCACGGAATCAAAAATCTCGCGGAGTTTTGAGAGCGTGATGTCCTGCGTGAGCTCATCGAGGTCGATCTCGGGCCGGTAGCTTCGGACTTCGCCGGGCGTCGTATCCGGCTTATACAGCATTTTGGCCGCGTCTTCCATGCGGTCGCGGAGCTCGTAGGACATGTATTTGTATGTTTTGTATTCGAGCAGCTGCTGGACAAGTTCCGCTCTCGGGTCGATCTCCTCTCCCTCCTCGTCCACTTCGGGCGGGAGGAGCATCTTGCACTTGATCGAGATGAGCTCCGAGGCCATGACCATAAATTCGCTCATCGTGCCCAGATCCTCGGTCTCCATCTGCCGGACATAGGCCAGATACTGCTCCGTGATCTCCACGATCGGAATATCAAAAATATTGACTTTATTTTTCTCGATCAGGTGAAGGAGAAGATCCAGCGGTCCGTCGAACGCGGTCAGTGAAACTGTAAGAGCCATAAGTTACCTCAATGGGCTGTCTAAAGCGGAGGCAGCCTTAAGTAAGTAGAAAGCAGGATCAACCGAGAAGATACTCGCGGACAAAGCCGTTCATGAACGCGGCCGTCGTCTCACAGTAAGCCTTGCGGGCCGACTCGTCGTAGCCGGCTGCCATCGCGCTCTCCACCTCATCGATGACATGTGCTGCCGTAAAGCCGTCCTTGTCGATGAAACGGTCCGGGCAGCCGATGATCCTGCCGAACATCTTCTGCTTATCGTTCCATACAAGGCCGACGCTGGGGACAGCGTAGGAATACGCGATAATGCTTGCATGGAGGCGGCCGGTGATGACCGCGTCAAATCCGCGGATATACGTTACAAGTTTCTTCACGGATGTCGGCCGGGCGTACATAAGCTTCTTTTTCTCTGTCACAGAAAGCCCCATGTACTCCGCGAGATCATCCTGGAACTTTGTATCATCCGTCGTCCCGTTGCTGAATATACGGCACTGCATGCCGCGGCTTTCAATCTCGGCGACGAGTAAGGACCAGAATTTGAGCATATCTTCTTTGGTAAAGTCAATGTCATTATCCACAAAAAGCCCCGACCGGACGACGCCGAGTCCGATGACCTTTCCGTCGTGCGGGATTTTCTCCGCCGGCTTTAAGACGGACAGCGAGCACGCCGGATCGGCGACCTGGGCAGTCACCTGCCCGTTCTCGCAGTATTTGCCGTCCAGAAGGTCAATGTCATCCCTTGTGGAAATATACTTGACGCAGCTCCTGTTCAGCGCGTTCTTAAGGAGCATGCATTCGGGATCATCCGCGTCATATCCTTCAATTCCCACAGCGTTCAGCATGACCGGGACGCCGAGCTCATCCGCGCGTTTTGTGAATTCATCTATATAGATGTGGAACTGCTGATATTTATATTTGACGATTCCGCCTCCTGCAAATACCACAGCCGCCGTATTTCTGTCTATATACTTTCGTGCAAGGCGGCCTGAGATGTATTTTGCCTCGAGATGCGGAAGCGCGGCGAGACCTTTTTCAAATCCGAGACTCCGGTACAGCTTTTTGAGATACCGGAACGGGCGCTGCAGGTGGTTCTTGTTCTTTCCGATTCTCCCGCTCAGATCGACGCCGCGGATCGTCAGATTGCTGATGCCGTTTTCACTGAGAAGGTTCTCGAGCATTTTGTGAGCGCACAGGAAAATCGCCTGGTCGCCCAGATTATTATCGTATTGAAGTCCTGCCAGAACGATATTTTTTCCCATAGTATCCCTCTCTCATTCTATACGTTCTACAACGTCGGTTTTTCTGCTTCTCAATGTGTCCCGAGGTTTTCACTGAGAGTGTTTTCGATGCATTCCGATACCGAACCAGATGATCTCAGCCTTCCGAAAGACGGAGAATCGCCCGGACCGGCAGATGATCTCAGCTTCCTGAAGGAACGATACGTATCATGACAAGTTCCCTCGGGTCGAAGACCCGCAGCGGGATCGAATGATCGCCGAGACCCGCGGAGGCAATGATGCACCGTTCGGGTGAAAAATTCAGCCTGCCGACGCCGAATTTCGGAAACGGGAAACCGTACGGGCTGAGAAGAGCCCTTCCGGAGAACGGAGAACGCACCACCCCGCCGTGATAGTGGCCGCCGACAGTAAGGTCAGCCCCCCACTCGTCGTAGGTCCTGAAGAAGACGGGATTGTGAGCGATCAGGATCGTATAGGGATCCGATCGCGTCGCAGCTCTTCCGATCTTATTCTCAAGATAGGCAAGGTCACAGTGAGGCTTTCTGAACTTGATGTACTTTTCAAGGGAGACTTCGAGGCCTGTGATCCGTATCTTGTCCCCGCCGAGACAAAGCTCCTCCGACCGGTTATTCACGAGATGCACGCCGGCCTTCCTGAGCTTCCTGACATAGGCGGCGTACTTCGGCCTGGCGTAGCGGCGGTACTGAGTCTCGTGGTTGCCATTTGCATAATAGACCGGAGCGATATCCGCAAGCTGCTTCGCAAATGCAAGCGCTCCCTTATACGAATTCTCCGGCCTCCCGACGAGAAGGTCGCCGGCGCACAGGATAATGTCCGGCTTTTCTTCCCGGATCCGGTCTGTGAGAAGGCGGTTATCTTCCCCGTAGCGCTTGTTGTGCAGGTCAGAGATCAGTGCGCACGTGATGGGCGCGCTCACTTTTCGCGATGGAATTTCATATTTCGTGACTATATAATCCAAGGATGCACTCCTAGTAAAAGACCTCCGGCTTTCGTCGGAGGTCATAAGTTTTAACTATATTAATTGTACTTTCTCTTGCGGGCAGCTTCGGATTTCTTCTTACGACGAACAGACGGTTTCTCATAATGCTCGCGCTTGCGGATCTCCTGCTGGATGCCTGCCTTCGCACAGCTGCGCTTAAATCTTCTAAGTGCGCTGTCAAGCGATTCATTCTCTTTTACGATAATGCCTGCCATGAGCCTGATTTCACCTCCCCCTGAACCTTTTGGGGTTTATTTGTCCGATCTGAGTACCCCTTGCGATACGGACAGTGACTATTATACTATTGCCCTGCCCCGCGCGTCAATGAATTTTTTAGCGAAATTAATACAATTAACGGATCTGGCTCCGGAGGACCTCAACGGCTTTGTTCAGAGCATCCGCGATGCCTGCCGGATTCTTGCCGCCGGCCTGGGCCATGTTCGGACGTCCGCCCCCGCCACCGCCGACGAGCTTCGCAGCTTCCTTGACGACATTGCCTGCGTGGGCGCCGAGCTTTTGAGCTGCGTCTGTAGCTGTGACCATGAGGTTGACCTTGCCGCCGTTCTCGGAAGCGAGCACGATCACGGATGTCGGGAGCTTCTCCTTCAGGGAGTCGCCGAGGTCACGGAGACCGTTCATGTCGACATCCTTGAGAGACTTCACGACGACGCTGACGCCGCTTATGTCGATCGCCTCGGATGCGGCGTCGCCCAGAGATTCCTGAGCAGCCCTGGCCTTCATGGATTCGATCTCAGCGTTCAGAGCCCTGATCTCCTCTGTCAGTTTTCTTGCATGTTCCACAACATCCTTCGGGGATGTCTTGAGGATCTTAGCCGTCTCGTTCAGAGCGTTTTCGATGCCGCGGTAGTAGTCGAATACATTTGCGCCTGTGAGAGCTTCAATACGTCTTACGCCTGCGGCGATACCGCTCTCGCCGATGATCTTGAATGCCTGGATCTCGCCTGTATTCTTAACATGTGTGCCGCCGCAGAACTCGATGGAGAAATCGCCCATGGAGACAACGCGGACCTTCTCGCCGTATTTCTCGCCGAAAAGAGCCATGGCGCCGGTCTTCTTAGCTTCCTCGATGCCCATGACGTCTGTGCGGACAGCGAGCTCCTCGCGGATCTTCTCGTTGACGATGTTCTCGACCTCAGTGATCTCCTCCCTGCTCATCGGCTTGAAGTGGACGAAGTCGAAACGCAGGCGGTTCGGGCCGACTAAGGAACCCTTCTGCTCTACGTGATCGCCGAGCACCATCTTGAG
>JAZRKZ010000407.1:0-2771 GCA_045646565.1 Lachnospiraceae bacterium | reverse complement strand
TTCCCCTTCTTAGAGGAACTTCCGTTCCCCGATCGGCTTTAATACAGCCACAAAACCTATTCATTACTGACGAGTGATTTCGTTCATTTAGTCCAGAAATCATCCAGCACCGCCCGGATCTGGTCTACCCGGCACGGCACATACTCTGTCCACTCCCGAGGAAACAGCCTCAGGTATTCGCTGTCCAGAAACCTGTCGTCCAAAAGCACGATCACGCCGCGGTCCGTTGCCGTGCGGATCACGCGGCCGGCAGACTGCAGCACTTTATTCATACCCGGATAAAGGTAAGCGTAGTTGAAACCGCTGCCCGTCTGCGCTTCATAATAGGACCTGAGGAGTTCTGTCCGGGTCCCGACCTGAGGCAGGCCGCAGCCGACCACGATCGCGCCGATGAGTCTCGATCCTGTAAGATCGATGCCCTCTGCGAACATGCCTCCCATCACGCAGAAGCCGACCATGGTCATCCTCGGGTCCTCATAGAAGTTCTCGAGAAAGATTTCCCGGTCCATCTCATTCATGTAACGGCTCTGGCAGACCCAGCTCACATCCGGCTCGTCGAACTCCTTCCGATAGACGGCCAGAACGTCCGTCATGAACTTGTAGGACGGGAAGAAAGCGATATAGTTCCCCCGCCTGGTCATGGCAGTATCATGGATATACTGCGCGATCTTCCTGTACATGGGAACGCCGCGGCTCCTGTATCTTGTACTGACGTCGCTGCCTACGATGACGACTTTCTGATCATTTGCAAATGGACTCCGCGCGTACACCGCATAGACGTCCTCCCGCGTGGTGAACATCTTTTTGTAGTAGTTGACCGGCAGGAGCGTCGCCGAAAAAAAGACTGCGCTGCGTCCCTTATCGACCATAGCCTGCAGATTCTTTGCCGGATTCACACAGAAAAGGTTCACGTTAAGGCGGCCGTCCTCGTCAAAGTCCGCGTAGACTACATAGTCGTCGTCCATCTTCTCGAAGACGGATACAAAATCAGAGATCTCAAAGTAAAATTCCAGAAGCTCTTCCCTGAAATCGGCGTGCTTCTCCTTAAAGAGGACCTGCAGCTCGCCAAACGCCCGCAGAGCTTCATTGTGGATCCGGCGAGGAGCGGACTCATCCTGAAGGAGCAGGTACGGATTTCGGCTGTCCGCCATCTCCGCAAGCTCTTTTTTGACAGCCAGCAGCTCCTTGTTGAGCCGCTCCAGGGCTCTGGTCGCGGACCGGCTCACTGTCTTCGTGATCTTTTTGGCGGCAAGGACGTCCTCCTTCACGATCTTCGCCGAGTACATCTCCCTGGCGCGGTCGACCAGATTGTGGGCCTCATCGACGAGGAAAATGTAATCCCCTCTGGCTCCCTCCCCGAAAAAACGGCGCAGGTGCGCTTTCGGGTCGAAGGCATAATTGTAATCGCACAGGACCGCGTCGCACCAGCTCGAGATGTCGAGGCCAAGCTCGAACGGACATACCATACTCTCCCGGGCGGCCGCAAGAATTCCATCCCGGTCAAAATAATTCTGACGCGCGAGAAGATTGAAGACGACGTCGTTCACCCGGTCAAAATGCCCTCTTGCGTACGGGCAGTCATCCGGGTTACAGGAAGGCTCATTCATCGGGCAGATCTTCTCCTTCGAAGTGAGCACAATCGTCTTCATGACAAGGCCTTTTTCAGCAAGGATCTGAAAAGCCTCCGCCCCGACCGTCAGCGTCTGGTTCTTGGCAGTCAGATAAAAAATCTGATCGGCGATCCCCTCTCCGACGGCCCGAACCGACGGATAGACGACAGACAGCGTTTTTCCGACCCCGGTCGGCGCCATGAGAAAGAGCTCCTGACGCTCACTGATCGTCCGATAGACTGACGTGACGAGACTCTTCTGACCGGGCCGGTATTCGAAGGGAAAGGTCAGCGGTTCCATCGACATATCCCTCTGCCTCTTATGCTCCGCATGCCATCGGCACCACACGCAGTATTTCTCGACAAGCTCGTCGAACCAGCTTAGAATTTCTTCCCGCCCGCAGGTGGAATCGAACAGATTGATCCGGTCGTTGTCCTCGAGATCGACATAGGTCATTCGGATGTCAATCCTGTCGCGGGCGAAGCCCTCCTCCGCGCGGTTATCCGTCCAGGCTTTAAAATCCGTAAGAAAGAGAATGGCTGCATAACATTTGGCCTGCGCGAGATGGATCGGTTCCGGTTGAGTGAGCTCCCTGACATCCATATAGAGGCCCTTAATTTCGTCAACACAGAGACAGGGCTTCTCCCCGTCAGTCGTTTTGTCTTTGCGACGGGACTTTGACGGGAGTGCATTTGTAAAAATACCGTCCGCCCGCCCCTCGATACGCAGCACAAAATCACCGCGATCCGTCTCCCATTGGAGCGGGACCTCGGCACGGTAGTCTCCGGCTTTTCCTTTCTGTATCTTCCTGTGTGCCCGGCCTCCCGCCAGCATGGCCTCGGTGTCGACTCCGCCGCCGGACCGGTTGTCAATGTCGCCGCTCCGAAGAATGAACTCCACCAGACGGCGCACGGAGATCCGGATCAGCTCCGGTCCTTTATGTGAATCCTGTGCATCCGTTTTTCTGTCCATATTGTCTATTATATCGTTACTGGTCAAAATTGTGAACTGTAACAGATGTTTTTATCAGATCCTGACGAAAACTGCAGGAAGAACACTGACAAATGTTTTAGTTGTTTTTTACGGCCTGCAGAGGTAAGATTGGAATAACTTTTTAGAACACATACAAGACAAAATGGAGAAGTCGGATCGTAGCCATGT
>JAZRKZ010000406.1:0-3353 GCA_045646565.1 Lachnospiraceae bacterium | reverse complement strand
TCTATCCGATGGTCACATCAAGTTCGACGCTCGCCGGATACGGTGCGATCGGCGCAGGGGTCCCGCCCTATGAGATCAAACAGATCATCACAGTCTGCAAGGCTTACTCAAGTGCAGTCGGAGCCGGGGAGTTTGTCAGCGAGATCTTTGGCGAGGAGGCCGATGAGCTGCGCAGACGCGGCGGAGACGGCGGTGAGTACGGCGCAACGACAGGCAGACCGAGACGTATGGGATGGTTCGACTGTGTGGCGTCCAAATACGGCTGCCGCCTGCAGGGCGCGACGGATGTCGCCCTGACGGTCCTTGACGCGCTCGGCTATCTTGATGAGATCCCGGTCTGTGTCGGCTATGAGATCGACGGCGAAATCACGACCGAGTTCCCTGCGACGGCGTATCTCAAAAAGGCGAAGCCCGTCTATGAGGTGCTTCCGGGCTGGAAGTGCGAGATCACAGGTATCCGCAAGTATGATGAGCTTCCGGCAAACTGCCGCAGATACGTCGAGTTCATCGAGGAGAAGATTGGCTACCCGGTCACCATGGTCTCGAACGGTCCGGGCAGAGAAGATATTATTTACAGATAAATAAAATAGAACGGATAGCCATAGTTAAGGGGAAGACATGAGAAAACGCAGTTTGAGAATGATAGCAGTCGGCACCGCCGTAACGCTCCTGCTTGGCGGTTGCGGCAGTCTGCAGGGGCTAATGCCCGGAAATGAGGCGCCTGCCGCCCCGGTGGAATCATCTGTCCCGGAGGAAGTCATCGATCCGGAGGAACAGGCCAGAATGGATCTTCTGGATTCACTGGAAGATGTACAGATTCCGACGACCACACAGACGAACAGGAAAGATAACAGCAGCGAGTCATCCGTTTCCGATGAGTACAGTCAGGCGGAAAACAACGGGGAAGAGGATGACGGGGAGAGCACCGGCGCAAGGATTCCCGGTGCATGGCTGAACGATGATGAGACCCGGCAGGAGCTCATCAGCAACGACGGTCATATCCAGATCGCAGTTCCGCTTTCATGGCGGGATCTTTCCGGTCAGCTGACGAACGACGACGAGGTGAATCAGAGCTTCAACCTTCAGCTCGGTGATACCGACCAGGCGGTGTATTTCATGGCCAACAGTGAGAGCAGACGTTACTCGCCGTTCATGTCGCTCGACGAGTACAGCAGTGCGATCGTCGCTGCCGTCTACAATACGATGAACGGCAAAGAAGCATTCTCGGACGCGGAACTTCTTTCGACAGTGGATATGAATTCCGAAGTGAATGATTTTGTTATCAGGAAAAGCACTCTCCGGGCAGGCTACGAGGGGAATCCGATCTACTATTATGTCTATGCAGTACAGGGCGCTTACCGGTATTTCCAGTTCAACTGCTGGACGGCAGAGATGCAGAAAGATACAGCGGAACCGCTCTTCGACGAGATCGTGTTGAGGTTCTACGAACAGTAACGAGTTCGCCGGAGTATGAAGAGTACTATGGAGGGGCTGTCGCGGGCGACAGCCCCTCGTCGCATAGCCTGAGGAAAGCGAAAGGAATCATTTATGAAAAAGGCAAGACAGATTGCTGCCATTATAGGCGTCGTCATACTACTTGGTATGTATGCCGTCACTATGATCGCGGCGTTCGGAAAGAGCGAGACGGCGCGAGCCCTGTTCCTGGGGTCGCTTGCGTGCACGATTCTGGTGCCGGTGCTGCTTTATGCGCTCCTCCTTGCGGCCAAGATCGTAAAGCCGGACAAATCACCGGTCATCGATACGGTCATCTTTGATGTCGGCGGCGTTCTCGTCGATTTTCCCTGGATCCGGTATCCGTATATGATCGATATCTCGGATGAAGCCAGAGAATACATCATGGAGAATGTCATCCACGGAAGCATATGGGCCGAATGCGACCTTGGCAATGAGAGCTTCGAGACATTAGTTCAGAAATTTATTGCGCTTGGCCCGCAGTACGAGGCTGAGATCCGCGAGCTCATCGAGACAATGTACACCTGTATCAGCGTGCAGCCGTTCACAAAAAAGTGGCTCATGGGCCTTGCAAATAGCGGCTACCGTGTCTATATCCTGTCGAACTGGTCGGAGCACGCCTACGAAAAATGTACGGAAAACGGAGTCCTCGACTTTATCCGGTATGCGGACGGCTGCGTCTGGTCTTTTCAGGTGCATCAGAGAAAACCGGATACGGCTATCTACAGGACGCTGCTTGCGGAGTATAAGATCGACCCCGCGCGCGCTGTCTTTATCGATGACAATGAAGAGAACATCGAAGCGGCTAAGAGGTGCGGTATTGGCGGTATCCTCTTTGAATCTTTTGAAAAGACTATCGCCCGTCTAGAAGACCTTGGCGTCAGAGTAAAAATGTGAGGAGTAAGAACGTGAATAAGAAGCTGATAACACTGATCCTGACAATGACTATGATTCTTTCGTGCCTTTCGCCCGCATGGGGTGCGGACGCGACAGACGGAGATTCTTTCTATTCGGACAGGTACGCCGCTGATACACAGACAGTCGGCGCCGATGAAGCAGAGAACGCCGGGACCTGGTACGAGGAAGAAGTGACGGAAGAGATACCGGAGGCCGCTTTGGATATGGACGAGACGGCGCCCCGGACGGATACTGCGCCTCCGGATGAGAGCTCCTTGGCGGAAACGGTCCCTGATGACCTTTCCGACGCGGAATTCATCGAAGAAGCGGCGGAACTGCCCGTCGACGAATCCGGTCTTTCGGATGTCGAGGCGGTCGTCCCGTCGGATGAATCCGGCCTTGCCGCCGCGGAAGTGGATGATGCGGTGGAAGAGCTGACCGGGGCGGCAGCCCTCCTTTCCAACGGCAGTACAGTTTATTTGAGGAGCGTCCTGAACGCGCAATATGTGGTCGGTATTAAGAGCGGTTCTGTGGAAAACAAGGCCAATGTCGAGCTGAGTTCGAACACGAACGCCGACCAGCAGAAGTTCACTCTTCTTAAGCTCAGTAACGGCTATTATGTCTTCTATAATTTTAAGAGTTCCAAAACAATCGGGCCCGCAAGCCGCACGCCGATCTCCGGTCACAACGTGCACCAGTATGAGTATGTCGGTTCTACTCATCAGCAGTGGGAAGCGGTCGAGAACCCGGACGGCACCTATACGTTCCTCAATGTGGCGAATACAAAACTCGCCCTTGAGGTGAGCGGCGGTTCCGCGAAGAACGGTGCAAATATCCATGTTGCCACAAGCGCCGGAACAAAGCGGCAGAAGTTTACGCTTGAGGCGGCTTCATTTGCAACCTATTCCGGAGAAATCACGCTGAGACCATCCTCCAAGACCTCGATGGCCGAGATGGTCGCCAAGAGTTCCAAGACGAACGGA
>JAZRKZ010000405.1:0-2089 GCA_045646565.1 Lachnospiraceae bacterium | reverse complement strand
TCATGGCCTCCTTCCGGCTCATCCCGGAGGACTCGAACCTTGCGACATGCTCTCCGACCGTGATGGCTTGAAAAGAAGCCGCCTTCTCGGCTGCGATCTCCTCCGCGGGCCTGCCCGCAATAACGAGCACATATTCGCCGCGGGGTTCTTCCACCTGCGTCCGGACGATCGCCTCGCCGATCGTCGTCGCGGTGACCGTCTCGAACTTCTTCGTCAGTTCCCGGCAGAGCGTGATCTCTCTGCCCTCCCCGAGCGCGCCGGCGAGAGCTTCCAGCGTCTTTGCCAGCCTGTGCGGGGCTTCATAGAGGACCATTGTCCGGCGCTCGCTCATAAGCTCGCCGAGGATCTCTTTCATCTCCTTTTTGTCGGTGGGAAGAAAACCTTCGAACGAAAAGCGGCGCGTCGACTTGCCGGAGAGAGTCAGCGCGGTGATGCATGCATTTGCGCCGGGAAGCGACGTCACCGGCACATGATACTCGCCGCACAGACGGACAAGCGTCTCGCCCGGATCTGAGATCGCGGGGGTGCCGGCGTCGCTGATCAGCGCGACATTTGCACCGCCCAGCATCAGATCCACCAGCTCCTTGGCTTTAGTGTGCTCATTGAACTTGTGATAACTGGTCGTCTTCGTGTGAATATCAAAGTGCTTAAGCAGATGCCCGCTTGTCCGCGTGTCCTCGCATGCAATAAGGTCGACCTCACGAAGCACGCGCAGCACCCGGGCTGTGATGTCCTCGAGATTCCCGATCGGCGTCGCGCATATATAAAGCGTCCCGGCCATAGTATCCTCCTTCTGCCTCTTTCACATTTTTCCGTAGATCCGCAGGACCTCGTCCGTGTAAGTCCCGTCCTTTTTATATACAATAAGCGGCGGATCGACGTTCAGCTGGGCTCCGCCTCCCTTGACCGCCTCGATGAGCACCATGTTCGGCGCCTTGTCCCCGAACGGGTGAACAAGCCGCATTCGTTTCGGCTCGAGCCGCTCTCTGTGCAGCAAATGAAATATCTCCGCCAGCCTCTGCGGTCTGTGCACCATGGCAAATCTCCCTTTTTCTTTCAGGATTCCCGCGGCCGCGGTCACTACGTCCGAAAGAGTGCAGGCGATTTCATGCCTTGCCAGTATTTTGGTGTCCGCCTTGGCGATAAGGCCCTTGCTCGCCGCTATATAGGGCGGATTACACGTGACAAGAGAAAAGGAAGCCGGGCCAAAACGTGCGCGGGCTTCCCTGACGTCACCGCATACGGCGGTGACGGTTTTTTCAAGATGATTGTACGAAACGGAGCGGTCAAAGAGTGCCGCCATGGATTCCTGCAGTTCAAGTCCCGTGATCGAAATAGTCTGCCCGTTCTTTTCCGCCTCCTTCGCAAGAAGGATCGGAATGACGCCGTTTCCGCTGCACAGATCAAGGACCCTGTCATTGTCCCTCAGGGCGGGATAATGCGCAAGGAGGACGGCGTCTATGCCGAAGCAGAACGCTTCCGTATCCTGATAAATACTGTATCCGTTCTCCAGATCATCGAGCCGTATCATGTCGCGTCTCCGCCGGATGAGCCCTGCCCGCCCTTCTTCGGGTGATAGCGTCTTCTTCTCTTGCGGGCACGGGCGTTGTGCTCGGCCTTTCCCTCCGCGGGAGCGTTCTCCGCAAGGGCCGTCTCGGCCTCGGAAGTCTCATCCTTCACGGCGGGTACGTCATTTGCCTGCTTCTTCGGCTTTGCCGCCTGCTTTTCCTTCTTGTACGGCTTTTCCTTTTTCTCGACGCGCTCGACCTTTTTGACTTTTACGGCTTCGCTTTCGGTCCTGATCAAAATCTCTTCCTCCACCTCGATTTCCATCACTTCCGCTTCAGCGCCCTTCTTTTTCTTCTTCTCGGCCTTCGGCTGCTGGTTCGCCTGACCCTTCGGCCTCTTGCTGTGCGGGATGAATGTGATCTCGGTGACGTGGTATTCCTGCATCTCCTTCTCGTCATTATCCATGTCGACGACACATTTTACGCGCTGGCGCAGAATATCGACGGAGTGGACCTCGCCGTGCCTGCCGTCCGGCGTTGTCATCTGGTCGCCCTTGTTCGGCAGGTTCTTGTTGAGGTAG
>JAZRKZ010000404.1:0-5423 GCA_045646565.1 Lachnospiraceae bacterium | reverse complement strand
AGAGATGACGATGGACATGGCAATGGATGTCCACAAGAATTCGTTGGATGAAGATATCAGGAGATTTGTACCGGACGAAGTCTTCGAGACACTCAAAGATGCGCAGGAAACGTTGGAGTTCCTGACATCCCAGTATGGATCTCTTGAAGGGCCGTTGGTCTACGCACTGATCACAAAGGAAGATGACAAAAACATAGGTTACGTCCAGCTGGTTCCCATCGGTGATGGAAAGTGGGAGATTGGATATCACGTGGCGAAAGCATTTGCCGGAAAGGGCTATGCGACAGAAGCAGTGACTGCGTTCCTTCCTGTGATGGCTAAGAAGGTTGGTGCATCCGAAGTGTACGGCATTCGTCTTCTGGAGAATAAAGCATCCGGCAGAGTGCTCACAAAATGCGGTTTTGAGACCTTCTTTACAGGAAAAGACAGGTATCATGACGGAGTGTATGAAATCAGTAAGAGCGTTTGGAAAGCATAACGCAATAATATAAGATGCTGAAGCCGGGAATGATCCCGGGAATGTTTGTGACATTAGGCAGGGCATTATGGAGGTCATACCTTGAAACGGAAAACATCTAAGGAAATATTGGCCGAATCGTTCCGGGAAGTTGCCGAATATAAAAACATAGATAAGATCACGGTCAAGGATATCACGGACAACTGCGGATACTCACCTGCAACCTTTTACAGACAGTTCAGAGATAAATACGACCTCATTGCATGGGACTATATGTGCGAGCTGAAAGATATCCTGTCTGGGATGGACGGAAGCAAAACTGAATGGCATAATACGCTTATATGTGCCGCTCGTTTCTTTCAGGAAAGAAAGATATATCTTGCCAATCTGTTCCTTCATACGAGTGGGCTTGAATCGTTTGTCACAAATATGCAGGAGGTAAATTTTCAGTGCCTGAAAGACGTAGCGGAGAAAGTATCCGGCAGCCAATCCATAGATGACCTTACTGAGATGTATATCCGCCTGTATGTACTCGGAACTGTCCAGTTCACCTGCGAGTGGGTTTTGGGAAAATGGGAGGCCACTGCGGAAGAGTTGGCAATGGTTTATGAGGAGACACTTCCGGCTCCATTGCAAAGATATTTTTTGAATGAGAGAATTTGCATATAAATGTCTCATTATGAGAGAAACCTAAGACGATTCTGAATTGAAATTCCCCCGATTTTGAGTAAAATCATAATTGTGGTTGCGCACAATATAAATGCACGCAATAAGAAAGTGCACAATAATTATCATTCGGAGGAATTTAATATGTCTACAGAAGGAATTTTCGGAATCATCGTTGCTGTTATGGTAGTATGCTGCTGCTTCACCCACCGCAGAGTAATCAAAGCCCTGATCAAACATGAGCCCATGCCTAAAGCCCCGAAGTGGCACTGTTGGGTCAAGAAAGAGAACCGGAGGAGCTGATATGTCGGCGGACGAAACAGTATATGAACAGCTTCGGCTGGAAAACCAGCTCTGTTTTCCGCTTTACGCCTGTGCGAAGGAAGTCGTAAGGCAGTACCGAAAGCCACTGGAAGATCTGAACCTGACCTATACACAGTATATCGTCATGATGGTTCTATGGGAATTCGGAGGAATGACAGAGGGTGAACTCGGGAAAAAAGTTCATCTCGATTCCGGTACGCTCACGCCTCTCCTCAAACGGTTGGAAAAACAGGGGTTGATTGAGCGGATCAGGCCGGAGAGCAATGAACGTAAACTGTTTTTGAAGCTCACACCGGACGGAGAGGCATTGAAGCAGAAAGCGATTGCAGTTCCATCCGCGATGAAGGAATGCATACAATTGCCGGTTGAAGAACTCATGTTGCTGCGGGAGCTGCTGAATAAAGCCCTTCTCAGCATGGAAACGAGGTGAACCAGGTCATGGACCAAAACTTTGACATACAAGCTTATATGACAAGAGGCGTGGAGCGGGTCGTAACGGATGCAATCAAAGCAACGGTCAAAAATCCGAGAGAAAGCGCTTTTATGCTCCGTTTCGCTGCAGCAAGCCGAGCCGCTTCAAAGAGGCGGGCGGAATCGGAAAAGAACGGGGAGCACATCCCGCCGTTCCTGATCGCCAGCATTACAAGCAAATGCAACCTCCACTGCGCAGGATGCTACTCACGCTGCAATCATGCAACAGTGGATACGGAGCCCGTAGCGCAGCTGACGAGTGAGGAATGGTTCCGTGTATTCAGTGAGGCGGATGATATGGGGGTCAGCTTTATTCTGCTGGCAGGCGGAGAGCCGATGCTTCGCCGTGACATTATCGAAGCCGCCGGTGAACGCCAGAACATTCTTTTCCCGATCTTTACGAACGGTACTTTTATCGATGACAGATATCTTGCGCTGTTCGATCGCTGCCGCAACTTGATCCCGATTATGAGTATCGAGGGAAATCAGGAAACGACTGATGCAAGAAGAGGCCAGGGAGTTTATAACCGCCTGATTTCCAACATGGATGCGTTCCAGAAGAGAGGACTGATCTTTGGCGCTTCCGTCACGGTCACGACGGAAAACGTAAAAGAGGTATCGTCAGATTCCTTTATCGAGAGTCTTTCAAGCCGCGGATGCAAGGCTGTCATCTTTGTGGAATTCGTGCCGGTGACAGAGGAGAGTGAGGAACTTGCTCCCGGAGATTCTGAGAGAGAATATCTTGCAGGTGAAATAGAGCGACTCCGCAGGGAGTATCCGGAAATGGTGTTCATATCCTTCCCCGGTGATGAAAAGAGCTCCGGCGGATGCCTTGCGGCCGGGCGAGGATTTTTCCATATCAACTCTCACGGCGGAGCGGAGCCGTGTCCCTTCTCACCGTATTCCGATGTTAATGTTCGGGACAAAGGTCTTAGAGAAGCGATGCATTCCGCCTTATTTACCGCGCTGCAATCCGGTGACCTGCTCGCCGATGACCATAAGGGCGGATGTGTGTTATATGAAAAACGCGATCAGGTGCAGGCTCTGCTGACCTGAAGCCGGAAAGGACTATGCTTATCATGAGGAAAAAAGAAATAGAGACAACGAAGAGTCGTGACGCTGTCATTGTCAGAACCAGTATTATCGGGATTATTGCAAATGTCTTTCTGGCCGCCTTTAAGGCATTTGTCGGCCTGGCATCAAATTCCATCGCCATCGTGATGGACGCGGTCAACAACCTGTCTGACGCCGCAAGTTCAGTCATTACAATAGTCGGGACAAAGCTGGCAGGAAAAGAGCCTGACAAAAAGCATCCCTTCGGTTACGGAAGAATCGAGTACCTTAGCGCCATGGTGATTTCTCTGCTCGTGCTGTACGCCGGCGTCACCGCATTTGTCGAATCCGTGAAAAAGATCATTCATCCGGATACGCCGGATTACAGTCCCGCTGCCCTGATTATTGTGGCTGTCGCGGTTGTGGTCAAGATCGTTCTGGGCCGCTATGTCAAGAGCGTGGGCAAAAAAGTCAATTCAGACTCACTGGTCAATTCCGGTGAGGATGCCACGCTGGATTCTGTCATCTCTGCGTCCACGCTTGTTGCGGCAGCCGTTTATCTGATCTTCAACATTTCGTTGGAGGCATGGCTCGGCGCGATCATTGCTGTCGTCATTATTAAGTCGGGTATTGAAATGCTGCGTGAAACGCTTTCCCAGATATTGGGTGAAGGCGCTGACGCACAGCTCGCTCGCGACATAAAGGCGACTGTTACCAGCTACCCGGAGATCAGCGGCGCATATGATCTGGTACTGCACAATTATGGTCCGGATTCCTATAACGGTTCTGTCCACATTGAGGTCCCGGATACGCTGTCCGCAGATGATCTGGACAAACTGATCCGGAAGGTCACAGTCGATGTTTATCAAAAACACGATGTAATCCTCACCGCGATTGGTGTTTATTCGCTCAACACGAAGGATCCGGAGGCTGAAGCAGCGAGGGAGAAGGTAAGCAGCATTGTCATGTCTCATGAGCATGTTCTTCAGATGCACGGCTTCTATTATGATAAGCCTGAAAAGATGATCCGGTTTGATTTTATCGTCAGCTTTGATGCTCCGGATCGCCGTAAGGTGTATAGAGAGGTCTGGGCGGCAGTACAAAACGCATATCCGGATTATATACTTCAGATTACTATGGACACTGATTTCAGTGAAGAATAAATGGATACCGGCATTCGGCATAGCTATGGATGTCTGGCTTATGCTCATCACCCCTGGGTGATGGGCTTTTTCGATTTCATCCCCTTTCGATTTTGTGGTAAAATATTTGTGACTAAGTGATTGGAAACCCTGGGAGAGTACTTCGGAAATTAAGTATTATGATAGGGCGTTGATATGAGAAAGAGTATACGGAGGAATGATGATGAAAGAAGAATGCTTAATATGTAAGGCGCCGCTTGTGTATCTTGAAAAAGACGAAATGATGGAATGCGCAATATGCCACAAGAAAGAAAACAGCAAGACGCGGTGTATCAACGGCCATTATGTATGTAACGAATGCCATACTGCCGGACTGGATACAATCATTGCCCTTTGCCTAAGTGAGACTTCAAAGAATCCGATCGAGATCATTGAAAAGATGATGGCGCTTCCGTTCTGTCACATGCATGGACCGGAGCATCATGTGATGGTCGGCGCAGCGCTGCTGACTGCCTATAAAAATGCCGGCGGTGATATAGATCTGGAATCCGCGTTGATCGAGATGATGAATCGCGGAAAGAAGGTGCCGGGCGGCACCTGTGGTTTTTGGGGAGCCTGCGGCGCCGGAATAAGCTCCGGTATCTTTATATCTATCATCACGAAATCCACCCCGCTTGCACAGGAGCCTTTTGCTCTTTCCAATCATATGACGGCAAAGTCACTGGGAGTGATCGGCGATATCGGCGGTCCCCGCTGCTGTAAAAGGGATTCCTATCTGTCCATTCTGTCAGCCATTGACTTTGTGAAGGAGCACCTGGGCGTGGAGATGGAGAAGCCGGAAGTCGTTTGTTCGCGGTCAGATCAGAATAACCAGTGTATTGGCAAGCGCTGCCCGTTTTCAAGGATAAACCATAGAGCCGGTAAAACAGGCTGAGAAGGGAATCACGTCCATAGAGGAGATATTCCAATGAAGAATGTTAACGAAGCTGTCAGGGACATTTTTTCCGCCCTCATAGCGATCATAATTTCATTTGCTGTATATAAGGTCCTGGGACAGCTGGTCAAGGATAACCTGAGTAATCTCTATGTTGCAAATTTCGCAGGACAGCTGATCTTTGCCATCCCTGTCTTTTTTGCTGTGATCCTGCTTAAAAAAACGGGGATCTACCGCTCCTTTATACTTAAAACTATATTGTTCTTGAAGTTATACAGTAGACTTATTTTAACCTGAATCCGTGAAGTTCATGGTTTTTTATAACCAACTTGCCTAGTGCAAGCTGGTTTCATAATAAATCGTACTTACCAATGTT
>JAZRKZ010000403.1:0-4596 GCA_045646565.1 Lachnospiraceae bacterium | reverse complement strand
GGGTCGGATCAATGGAGATCGATCCGCCCGCATTCCTTGAAAGGGCCGGGCAGCCCGGCTTCGTGCAGGCGCCGCAGTGGATGCACTTATCCGGCAGCGGAACGCACTTCTTCTTTGTGCGGGCTTCCGGAATGAGAGCGCAGGGCGCTTTGGCCACAATAACTGAAAGATGCTCTTCCTTTACCTCTCGCCTGATTGTCTCCGTCATGGCAGCCTGATCATAGGCGTTGACCGTGAATACATTTTCAATGCCGATACCGTGGCAGAACTTCTCAAAATCGATCGCCGGAACGGTGTCGCCCATCAGCGTCCTGCCCGTCGCCGGGTTGTCCTGATGACCGGTCATGCCTGTGATACGGTTGTCCAGAATAAGGACCGTACCGGTGCTCTGGTTATAGACCATATTCATGAGGGAATTGACGCCTGTGTGCATGAAAGTGGAATCGCCGATCACGCATACCCAGTTCTTCAGGTAATCAGCCCCTTTAGCCTTGCCCATGCCATGCAGGGATGAGATCGAAGAACCCATGCAGAGGCAGGTCTCAATCGTGGACAGCGGAGCGACCGCGCCGAGTGTGTAGCAGCCGATGTCTCCCGCGACGTGCAGCTTCAGTTTCTTGAGGACCCAGAAAGTGCTCCTGTGCGGGCAGCCCGGACAGAGGATCGGCGGGCGGTTCGGAATGTCTTTCGCCGGGTCCGCTTCGATCTTCATACTGAGAAGATTCGTCCGGATCATGTTGGCGGAATATTCGCCGAGCTTCGTGAAAATGTTCTTGCCGTCGCACGCAATACCCGCTGCCCGAACCTGCTCCTCGATCACCGGCATCAGCTCCTCGAAGACGATGACGCGGTCGACTTTGGACGCAAATTCACGGATGAGGTCCATCGGCAGCGGATGCACCAGACCAAGCTTCAGAGTGGAAGCTTCCGGCATGGCCTCACGGACATACAGGTACGGAATACCGGATGTGATAAAACCGATCTTCGTATCCCGGATCTCCATCTTATTAAGCTCCGGCATATCGCACGCATCCGCAGCCAGCTTTTCCATCATGTCCTCGACGATGACGTGGCGGCGGATCGCATTTGCCGGAAGCATGACATTCTTTGCTATATTCTTCTCGTACGGCTTGTCCTCGACTTCTTCTCTCGGAAGGAGCTCAACAAGACCCTGGGAGTGGGCAAGGCGGGTCGTCGTACGGATCACGACCGGCTTGTCGTACTTCTCGCTGATCTCATATGCGGCTTTTGTCATCTCCTTCGCTTCCGCCGAGTCTGACGGCTCAAGCACCGGGATCTGGGCGGCGCGGCATACAGCGCGCGTATCCTGCTCGTTCTGAGAGCTGTAAAGGCCCGGATCGTCGGCGACCGTAAGGACCATGCCCCGTCCGACGCCGGCGTAAGCTGCCGAGTACATCGGGTCTGCCGCCACATTGAAGCCGACCATTTTCATCGCAGCAAATGAACGCACGCCCGCCACCGAAGCGCCGAACGCAACTTCAGCTGCCACTTTCTCATTCGGAGCCCACTCACAGTACACATCGTCCTTGTACTGGACAAGATACTCGCTGATCTCTGTACTCGGGGTTCCCGGGTATGCGCTCGAGACTTTCACGCCGGCCTCATAGAGACCGCGGGCAATCGCCTCATTACCAAGCATAAGCTTCTTTTCACCCATAAAAACTACCTCTCTTTTTTCTAATACCTCCCACACGCTAAAACATCAAGAGTCATATCGAAATGTCAGATGCGGAAAGTTTATTTTTATCTCACTCATCTAAGATGAAGCTTCCGAAGGAGCACCAGGAGCTTTGTTCCCATCGGCAGTCTCCGAATCTCCGCGTCTGTCATGCCGGTGCTCTTCGTGTAGATAACTGTGTAGACGATCACGCCGACAAGGACGCAGAAGCCGGTCAGCGCGGCGCTCATAATATACCGGTCGAACACCTGCGGAAGGAGCTTGTACGGTCCCCAGAACAAAATGCCGACGACCATGCCCATCACAACGGCCGCCTTGAGCGGCTGAATGAACAGCCGATCCATATCATGTCTGTAGCCGAGGATCTTCCTCAGAGCTCCCGCATTCAGGATCATGACGGAGAGCGAATAAACAACAGTTGACAGCAGAATGCCCATGACGCCCATATTGGTGAACGCGACCGTCACAAATGCGACCAGCGCGTTGATCGCCAGTGAGATCGCCGCGTTGCGCACCGGGATCGACGGATGGCCAAGTCCCTGAAGAACGCCGTTCGTTACTGTCGACAGACTATAGAATATAACAGAAATCGCTCCAAATGTCAAAATAAGGGCTGCACCTGCGACGTCTCCGGTCGGATACAGGATCCGGATGACCGGATACGACAGGACCGCAAGGCCGACAAAGGCCGGGATCGCGATGAACGTCGAAAGACGCATACACTCGTTGATCTTATCCGTCGCGTCTTGCCTGTCCTTATTGGCCATGGCAGTCGCGACCGCCGGTATAAGGGCTGTCGACGTGGCTGAACTCAGCGCGACCGGGATATTGACGATCGGTTTGAACCGATAGCCGAACAGCGCGTACTGACGGCTGATCTCCATCGGCTCGAATCCTCGTGAGGTCATCGCGTACGTGAAAATGTTCTGGTCCACGATCGCGGTCGCGTTGTAGATGCAGGTCGCAAATATAATCGGCGTCACCATAAGGAAAATCGTCTTAAAGACTTCCCGGTAGGTCTCCTCTTTGGACGATCTGTCCTCTCTCACCTGCTTCAGATACAGCTTGCGGCGAAGCATATACATGAACCACATAAAGGCGATTCCAGCCAGAACGCCGCTGCCCGTGCCGATCGTACCGCCTGCCGCGCCGAACTTGCCTGTCAGGTTCTCATTTCCGAAATAGGGACGGGCAAGAAGCCATGCGGCGAACACGGACATCACCGCGTTCACGATCTGCTCGACGACGCGGGATATACCGGTCGGCATCATATTGTTCTGAGCCTGGAAATAGCCTCGCAGGCATCCCAGGAACCCGGACATGAGGATCGTGGGCGCAAGGACCCTCAGGGCAAGGACCGCATCCGGCTGCTTGCTGAGAAAGAAAGGCGCGCCGAAGAAAGCTACAGCCGCGCCGACGCCGCCGACGGCAAGAACATAATAGAGCGACGCGTGGAAGACGCGCTGCGCGTTCCTGTACTGACCGACCGCCAGTCTCTCAGCCATGACCTTTGAGATCGCTGTCGGAATACTGTAAGAGGAAATGAGAAGGATGATCGTATACCATTCATACGCGTAGGTATAGTAACCGTCCCCGACATCTCCCATAATAAGGTGCAGCGGGCTCCTGTAGAGAAGACCGACCACACTGCAGATCAGCTGGGCAGCCATGAGAAACGCCGCCTGCCTGACTACTGCTCCCTTCTTTTCTGTCATAAAATCTCCAATCTTTTTCTAACAAAATACTCACATGCTGTCCGCAATATTCCTGATCTGCCAGTCGATCGGCGATAGACCGCAGGATACAAGATACTCATTGGTCCTTGAGAACGGTCTGCTGCCGAAAAAGCCGCCGTAAGCTGACAGCGGACTCGGATGCACCGACTCGATCACCAGATGCTTCGGGTTGTGGATCAGCGCTTTCTTTCTGCGGGCCGGTCCGCCCCACAGGATGAACACAAGAGGCCGGTCCAGACCGGCGAGCACCCTGATCGCCGCGTCGGTAAATTCCTCCCAGCCGATCCCGCGGTGTGAATTTGCCTGATGGGCCCGTACGGTCAGCACCGTGTTGAGGAGCATGACTCCCTGCTGCGCCCAGTAGGTCAGATCCCCATTGTCAGGGATATAGCAGCCGAGGTCGGAAGACAGTTCTTTATAGATATTGACCAGCGACGGAGGAACCTCTATGCCCGGGTGAACGCTGAAGCATAGTCCGTTGGCCTGACCTGTGCCGTGATACGGATCCTGCCCGATAATGACGACCTTCACGTTCTCAAGCGGCGTGAACCTGAACGCGTTGAAAATATCCGTACTCGGCGGATAGATCTCTCTCGTCCGGTACTCCCTGAGGACCGTCTTATACAGCTCACGATAGTAGGGCTTTGCAAATTCCCCGTGAAGGGCCTTCTCCCACTCACCTGTTATCGCCATCTCATCCTCTCCTTTTTTTATCATCACATTCAGATCCGGCACATCTGCATGATATGCTGATCTTTTGCGCAAATTACAGTCTCACCGGCACCCCGTGCTCTTTCAGATATTCCTTGACCTCACGGATCGTCAGCATCTTATAATGAAAGAGCGATGCTGCAAGGGCTGCGTCCGCGCCGCCCTCATCCAGCGCCTCACGGAAATGCTCGAGTGTCCCCGCGCCGCCCGAAGCGATGACCGGAACACCGACTGCGTCCGAGATTGCCCGCGTGAGCGCAAGATCGTAGCCTGCCCGGGTCCCATCGCCGTCCATGGAGGTCAGCAGGATTTCTCCCGCACCCAGGGCGACGCCCCGTTTTGCCCACTCGACCGCGTCAAGTCCCGTGTCGATACGGCCGCCGTGCTTATAGACAGTCCAGCCGTCGCCGTCTTCACGCTTCTTCGCGTCAATTGCAAGAACAATACACT
>JAZRKZ010000402.1:0-3584 GCA_045646565.1 Lachnospiraceae bacterium | reverse complement strand
GCTTGGCCTCCGACTTCCTTAAGGCTTGAGGATATGAAGAAAGTCCTTGGGAAAAACACATATAAGGCAAGGACCGGCGTGTTCACGGGCGGTGCAAATGCCGTCTACTGGCTGCGGATAAACAAAAAAGACGGAGCGGATATTGAGGTCTCCAATATTGTAGAGAGGGCCAGAAGAAAGGCTGAGAATGTGACCCGGGTAATAGAGCCGACGTATGTTTTTCCCATGCTTCGAGGCAGTAATGTAAAGAGATGGGATGTGACCTATGATACATATCTTTTGTGCCCGCATACCGCTGAAACAAAAATGCGGCCGGTCGGGCAGGATGCAGTAAGCCGGGAGGCGCCGAAGACCTATGCATATCTGTCTTATTTCAAGGATGTTCTGGATGGCAGAAAGGGTTTCGCCGGATGGGAAGAAGAGATACGAAAGCAGGAATTTCATGCGGTGCTTAGAGTCGGCGCGTATACATTTTCAAAATACAAAGTCATCTGGAAGTTCATTGCGTCGGAGTTCATCTGCGCAGTGATCGGCAGCGTCACGGATCCGTATCTGGGCGAGAAACTGCTGATCCCGAATGAAAAAATAATGTATGTCAGTACAGATAATGAAGAGGAGGCTTATTATCTGTGCGGGGTATTAAGTTCCGCCATGGTCGCAGACTGCGTCAGGAGTTATATGAATCCGACAAGTATATCGGCGCATGTGCTGGACAAACTCTCTATCCCGGCGTTTGACGCCGAAAACGACACGCACAGGAAGATTGCGTCAATCTGTAAAGAAGGGCATAGAAATCACAGTTTTGATTCGTACGCTGCCGCGCTGGATCATGCGGCGTCGGAATTATACCGGTAAGGAGCAAATAAAAGCGGGAAAGAAAAACAAACGGTGGAAAAAGGTCTTGACGTTTGCACATCCGATTAATAAGATAGACTGGTTGAACCATGACTGGCACGAGAATGCGCCTTCCATTTTCAGCGGTTGAACTATCGTAAATGGACTTTTTGCTATATAATACTCGGAAAGCGGTATGAAAGGAGACGATATAATGGATGATTACAATGAAATTGGCGCAAGACTGAGAGAACTGCGCGAAGTCAGCGACTATACAATAGAAGACCTGGCGAAGGAGCTGAATCTGAGCCCGGAAACATATGCCGCCTACGAGGAGAACGGCAATGACATCCCCATCAGCGTGATTTTTGAGGTCGCCAATAAATTCAAGGTGGACTTTACGGAGATCGTCACCGGACAGAGCGCCAAGCTGGATACCTACCACATGATCCGGCGCGGAGGCGGCAAGGTCATCAACCGTAATCCGGAGTATCATTTCGAGGATCTGGCCTTCCGCTATGCAAATAAGGTCATGCAGCCCCTCCTTGTAACACTGGAACCGACGGACGAAGTAGCCAAACTGATCACGCATTCCGGACAGGAATTCAACCTTGTTCTCGAGGGTACTGTTATTGTGACGCTTGCAAATAAAGAATTTGTCATGAATCCCGGAGACTCGATTTACTTTAACCCGACTATTCCTCACGGACAGCGCTGCGGAGGCGACGTCAAGGCACGTTTCCTGACGGTGATTGCAGAATAAGGGCGATGCGCGAATATACATGTAGAAAAGGAGTTCATCTGTTTTGAATTACTTATTGAATAAATTTCTTCCGCAGATTGAGTTTTCAAGCTACGAGGAGTTCAAAGAGAAACTGGACATCAGAGTTCCGGAAGATTTTAATTTTGGCTATGATGTCGTGGATGCATGGGCGAAAGAGGAACCGGAGAAAAATGCCCTTGTTTGGGTGAATGAAGAGGACGAGGAACACATTTTTACCTTTACGGAGATCAGCAGGCGTTCCAATCAGGTAGCCAATTATCTGAAGAGTCTGGGCTTCAAAAAAGGCGATGTGGTCATGATGATCCTCCGCCGCCGCTGGGAATACTGGGTGTGCGCGACAGCCCTTCACAAGCTCGGCGTCATTCTGATTCCCGCGACCCTGCAGCTGACAAAGAAGGATATTGTCTACCGCGGCAATGCGGCTTCCGTAAAAGGCATCATCTGCGTGGATGATGATTTTGTCATGAGCCAGACCGAAGCGGCGGATCCGGAAATCCCCTCGCTGCAGTACAAGTTCCTGGTGGGAGGACCGAAAGAAGGGTGGCTCCGGCTTCACGATGCTTTCGACAACTGCTCAGATGTTTTTGAACGTCCGTCCGGAGAAGAAGCGACCCGCTGGAACGATGTCATGCTGGTCTACTTCACCAGTGGAACGACAGGCATGCCGAAGCTCGTGCAGCACAACTTCGCCTATCCTTTGGGACATATCGTTACGGCAAAATACTGGCAGCACGTGGAGGAGAACCGTCTGCATATGAGCGTGTCCGATTCCGGCTGGGCCAAGTTCGGCTGGGGCAAGATCTACGGCCAGTGGATCTGCGGCGCCACGATTTTCTGCTACGACATGATGGGAAGATTCAATCCGAAGAACCTTCTTTCCAAGGTGGAAAAGTATAAAGTGACGACATTCTGCGCGCCGCCGACCATGTACCGCTTCATGCTGCAGGAAGATCTTTCCCAGTTTGACCTCTCTGCCCTGCATCACTGCGCGACAGCCGGCGAACCGCTCAATCCGGAGGTTGTAAAGCGATGGAAAGAGCTGACCGGACACCAGATCTACGAGGGCTTCGGTCAGACAGAAGGTCCGGTCCTGATCGCCAACTTCGGTAGCGAATGGTTCGAGCCCATCGAGGGTTCTACAGGAAAGCCGAATCCGATGTTTGATATCCAGCTGCTGGATGCGGACGACAATATCTGCGAGGACGGTGACGAGGGATCTCTTACCATGCTGGATGTGTGGAATCATCCGCCGGTCGGCCTCTTCACAGGGTACTACAAGAACCCGGAGATGACGAAGGAGAAGCTTGGCGGCATTGGATACAATACCGGCGATGTTCTCTGGCGTGACAGTGACGGCTACTATCGTTTCGTGGGCCGTAACGATGATGTAATCAAATGCTCCGGCTACCGCATCGGCCCCTTTGAGGTAGAGTCTGCCCTGATTGCCCACGACGCCGTAGTTGAATGCGCTATCACCGGCGCCCCGGATCCCATCCGCGGACAGGTCGTCAAGGCGACCATCGTTCTGGCCAGGGGCTACACGCCTTCTCCGGAACTGACGAAGGAACTGCAGCAGCATGTCAAGAAGATGACGGCTCCGTATAAATATCCCCGTATCGTTGAATACGTGGACGAACTGCCCAAGACTGTCGGCGGCAAGATCAAGAGGGCTCTGATCCGTTCGATGGATGAGGATAGTTATAGGAAGAACCGCTAAGAGGGGTATTCTTTTTCAGCAGCTCTTCTCTGAGGTTTTGTGCAAATGCATTCTCCTCCGCCGAAACGCCCGGCGAAGACTCGTTCCCGTATACGATTCTGTAATAGACATTAAATACTTTTTGAATATCCGGTCTAAGTTCTTCCGGCGCTCTGTCCGTGTAATCGGACAGAAGACCTCTGTCTGTAAAGCGCTCGGGAGATCTCTGCCGGATATTTTTTTTGATCATTTCGACGTCCATTTTCAGCT
>JAZRKZ010000401.1:0-2091 GCA_045646565.1 Lachnospiraceae bacterium | reverse complement strand
TTCGACATCGACGAAGATGTCCTCTGGGAAGGCACTGCTGTCTTTGCGCAGATCGCGGCGGACTTTCTGGCAGGATGAGGATCGAGGTACCACGATCCTCAGCGGATTCTTTTGATCGCGGAAATAGGGTAGAGGGGGCTTAACAAGCCCGCCCCCCCCCTTGCACCGGGCGTACGGGTCGCGTATCCGGCGCTACATCAACTGTAAATTAATATCGAAGTCTATTGAGATAGTATGCAAGGGGATCAACAAGTCCGGGATAGACCGTGACTTTCCCCTTGCGTTTTAGTTTCGTCCCGAGGACTTTCGGACTGAGGATGTAGTTGATAACATCCCCATTGCTCTGCCTGTATAGCCCGCGCCTTGAGTTGGCAACCTTGTAAAGCGCCTCCTCATCAAACCTGAGATTGAATACGGTGCAGTACCAGTGGAGGTTCCTCAGGATAGTCTTCGGTTTCTTCCACTGCTTGAGCATGATGGCCCGTATCCTGTGTCTGACCCACGGTCCTATCTCTTTCAGGTAGCCCTTCATACTGCCGATGCCGTAGTAGTTTATCCAGCCGCGCAGTATCTGATTCACTCGGTTGACGGTAATTGATAACGGGATGGCCGCCGCCTTACGTCTGCATGTGACTGCCCGGATTTTGTCCCGCAGCCTTATCTTCCTGCTGTTGAGCGGTTTACATTTCCATGTTTCCTTCTGTTTCCAGAAACCGAATCCGAGAAATTCGCTCTTCGCAGGGCGCACGACATTGGTCTTGGTTGCGCTGACCCGCAGGAACAGCTTCCGCTCCAGCCATCCGCTGACTGATGCCATGACGCGGTCGGCTGATTTTCTGCTCCCGGCAAAAACATCGAAATCGTCAGCATACCGTACGAAGCGCAGTCCTCTTGCTTCCAGTTCCCTGTCCAGTTTGTCAAGATAGACATTTGACAGGACACAGGACAGGGGGCCGCCCTGCGGGCAATGTCATTAAGTTATGATGATATTGATTGCAAGGCCTCTATGAAAAGCAAAGGAGAGATCACTGCAGACAACTGTGGTCTCTCTTTTTTTCTGTCTTCATGCAACACAAATAGGCAGAAATTATTCTGCCTCAAAAAGCATTTTTAGTTTTATGTGATTTATGCTACCTTATAGGAGAAGCAAATATAGGTCCGAGTATTTTTCATAAATCTCGGACGTGCTCGTCCGGGGCGCACTGGTACTGTTTCTCTGACGATCATTGCTTCAACTTCAGGTGGCGATGCATTATTCCGTAGAAACATTCTGCACATATGGGTGGCAATGGAAAAGTTTGCTTTATAAGTGTACTTTCTTCTCTTGTTTTTTATGATTACGTGCGAGGTAACCATTTCAGTGAAGTTGTACATTATGATCTTTGCGTAGATTTCTTGTTTAATGCACGCCATTTTCTTCGAGTGTAAATGCAGTAATCCGGTCGTATATTTCAGACTTCTGAAAGATGTCTCTATCCCCCATATGCCGATATTTTAGAAATGCCGATACTTTTTCAAAAGATTCCCGTGCCTGACACATTCTCAGGCACGAGAAATATTATATCGGCATTTATTTTAAGCCACATAACCGCTTAAGCACATCCTCATCATTGGCATATTTGAATGCTACATCATACTTGAACACGGATTTGTCGCTCTCACTGAGTTTATGCAATGCTTCACGCTTCATTTCTTCCGTGATCTTTGCATAGAATCGTGTCGTTTCGATATTCGAGTGGCCAAGCCATTCAGATATCGTCGGAAGTGGCACTCCGGCTTGATACAGATGCATGGCACGGCTCCTCCTGAACAGGTGCGAATGGAGGTGTATCAATCCGGGATTATCTTTACGGAGCTTCGTTTCGCACTCGAGCAGTATGCGGCTTACGTTATCACTGGACATCTTGTTCCTGTTCCCGTTCCTGTAGGTGTAAAACATTAGGTCTTCAGGCTTGGAAGAGGGATGATAGCTTTCACAATAATGACCGTACTGTTTCCAGATTTCTTTAGACAACGGGGTTATCCGGTGCTTTTTGCCCTTGCCGTAGAAATGTACATCAGCCTCGCCGCCTGAAGTCGGAGGCCAAGCGG
>JAZRKZ010000400.1:0-8115 GCA_045646565.1 Lachnospiraceae bacterium | reverse complement strand
GCAAAGCATTCCCAATAGTACCTTTGTTTGCAAATGTATGCTCTTCGAGCACGACATTCCAAGCCGTATGATCAGAATCCCTTCTTCTTCAGATCCGCCACCAGCTGAACGTAAAACTCCCTGACATCAAAGCCGTCGATGTTCTCCCTGTTCAGGTCGATCATATCCGCATGCGAGATGCCCCTTGGAAGATCCATATCGAGGAAAGCGTACTCGTTCCCCCATGCAAATGAAGTCTCGCCCACCAGCCCGTCATTCCTGCCGTCGAACAGTTTCACGATATTGTAGGTAAAATTTAGAGGGAACTTACCGGAAGCTGCCTTCTTCTGTACCGAACCGACCCACTGATAGAACACATCCGGGCTGTCAGGCGTAGTCTCGTTCATTTTTCTGCATGCGGAGGCCGTCAGATCCCTGACAGCCGGGAGGAAATCCGGGTGTGTATCACCAAGCTTTGAAGCCGCCGCGTTGTATTTTGCCGCGACACCCAGCTGCACCTTTTCAGGGATCTTTTCCAGAAAATAGTCGGCAAATTCACATCCCCTGTGGGGCGTGTTGATCGTCGTCAGCGACGCGATATATTTGCCCGCACCCGTGTGGGCAATCACAGACCTTGTGTCAAGACCTCCCTTGGAGTGCGCAATGACATTGATCTTCTCGCAGCCTGTCTCCCGGACGATATCCATTATCCGCGCCTCCAGCTCCTTCGCGCTGTCCGCCACCGCGGCCGCGCTGTTATGCTGTCCGTAGAAGATCTTCGCCCCGTTCTTTTTCAGTTCTCCCGGGATCCGCCCCCAGTAGTTCAGCACCTGATAGTCCCGAAAGAACACTCCGTGAACGAGCAGCAGCGGATACTTTGTCTGACAGATCTGCTCTCCCTTCCTGCGCTCATTCAGCTTATATTTGTCCGTCTCTGTTTTTATTTCCTTGCCGCAAATGCGGATGATCCGAAGCAGCATGATGATATTTGCTATCGGGATCCAGCCCATCGCGATACCGAGGATACGGTGTTGAATGCCCAGCTGAATGGAAGAGACATACACAAGAATGATCCCGGTCCAGAAGACTCCCGCCTCGAAGAGCCCGACTACAAGTGCTATTGCTATCCACGGCGGGTAAAAATCAGGCAAATGCGTAAAGAACCAGATAACAGCAATAATGTCAGCAATGAGCAGCGCGATAAAGAATTTCAATATCGCGGTCCCGGCTTTGAGCAGTTTAATGTTTTTTGCCATCCGTCCCTCATCTCCTCCTCAAAAGCGTTTTGACCGCTTTTTAACTTTGACCTATGGATGTCATTCCGGAAAGCACCCTGCACACTTACGTGATGCCCTCCAGCCTTTTAAACACGGAAGTCTTCGAGTTACTCTTTAATTATTTTACCAAGTCATCGGCCTGACTGCCAGTCGGATTCTTCTATTTTATTCACTGAGTCTTACGAACCACCTACGTCCACAAACGTTTCATGGATACGCCGGCCGTCATAATATCCTGTACTCCCGCCGGCATCCGTTTTTAGTTGCATCTTTATAATCAGCCTGCATTTCGATATAATGATGGAAGAAATAATACATCTCGATACCCGGCAATACGCCGCGCAAATAAAGAAGAGGACGAAAAATGAGTACATCAGTGACATTCAATAACGCATTGACCATGACATTTCCTGAAGGCTTCCACGTGATGGACGCATCGGAAAGAAAAGAAATAAATATTCTGGGGGACGGCCCGAGTGAAATACTTACCGACCCGGACAGGCACATCATCGTGTCCATCGGCTGGAAGCCGCTCCCCCTGCTGTCCTCCATGCTCCTTGGGGCAAAGGACGGCGCGAAAAATACGAAGGCCGCCATCAGCAAGGCAATGGACCCATACGGTTTTCATGCAAATGAAACTCTCAAAAAGTCTCTCGGCAGCGACACAGCCGAAGGCTTCAGCTACGACTATACAGCGCAGGGAATCTCCATGTACGGCGAATCCTATGTCGTAAAGCACAATAAGACGTTCTATTATCTCTATCTCTATGCCCGCGCGGAACGAAAGGAAGAAAGCCTCAGAGTCTGGGATGAGATTCTCGCTTCTGCAGAGTGGGCGTGATAATAGATATACGGCATTTGCACCGGCATCGTAAGTTTTACCGGACCTGCCGACATCATAATGTAAAAAAAGCAGCCCGGGAGCGCCGTCCACAGCGGCACTTCCCGGGCTGCTTTCTTTCACCCATCTATAAAGGCAGCGGGGACTCCCCGCCAAGCCAATCAGCCGGCAGTCGGTATCCTCACGACCACCTTAAAGAGGTCGCCGTCCACAATGATCTCCATGTTTCCGCCCATAAGGGTGACCAGGCTGTCCGCGATCGACAGCCCGAGCCCGCTGCCCTCCGTCGACCTCGAGCTGTCCCCGCGGACGAAGCGTTCCATCAGCTCCTCACCGGTGATATGAAGCGGTGTCTCCGAGATATTCCGGAAAATGATGCTGACTTCGCCGCCTTCAGAAAGCATGTCTATATAGGCCCGGGTCCCCGCCTGCGCGTATTTCAGCATGTTGGACATCAGGTTGTCAAATACCCTCCAGAGATAGCGGCTGTCCGCCCTGACCTTCATCTCCGCAGTCTCGCCGGTCACTCGAAGGTCGAGCCCCTTCCGGCTGAATTTCTCTCCATACTCTCCCACTGCCTGCATGAGCAGCATGGATGCGTTCACCGTCTCCATATCAAGCTTCAGCACCCCGGAGGAAGCCTTGGAGGCCTCGATCAGATCCTCGATCAGCTTCTTAAGTCTGGCCGACTGGCGGCCGAGCACCTCGAGATATTCCCTCGCCGTCGGATCTTCCAGATTCAGTTTTGTCAGTAGATCCGTATAATTGATAATGGACGTGAGCGGCGTCTTGATGTCGTGAGAGACATTGGTGATCAGTTCCGTCTTCATACGTTCTGATTTCATGCGTTCGTCGACTGCATATGCTATACCGTCTCCAATCCTGTTCAGAGAATTGCCGACATCCGCAAAATCAAGGAACATCTTATTCGTCTCCACCTTATACTCAAGGTTCCCGCCGGTGATTTCCTCGCCGGCGCGTTTGATTTTCCCAAACTCCAGAAGAACTTTCAGCAGCGCAAAGAAGAAAATCACCTTCTCGACCAGCCAGCAAAGCAGCAATCGGCTAGGATCGTGTCTGAAAATCACGATTCCGATGAACTCGCAGGCGACGTAGAGGGCAAAGAGAGCCCACGCCCGCGTTCCCATCCTGACGCCGGAGACCGATTCTCTGAGTTTCCCGAAAAGAACCCCGATCATTCTCCAAAGCCATCTGAAGAAGCGTCCGGCGTTCTTCCAGATCCTGCAGATGAGCGTTCTCTCCCACCAGCCGCCGACCTTCACATTGACGGCAAAACTCATGCAGAATTCAAGAGCGACTATATACGCAGCCACAAGGCACACAAAAAGCACACAGACCGATTTCGCGAAACTGGCCCTGTCCCACATCTCCAGGGCGGGTATTGCGCATATAGAGCAAATCACTCCGGCAGCGCACAGGGCGAGATCCATCGGCACGCGGTCGATTGCAAGCAGCCGGACATCCGTGCCCTTAACAAGGGGACCCTCCGCCTGGCTATCGCTGCCAGCTGCGTTACCGGACACTTCCTCTCTGTGGCCCGCCGCGATCATCAGGAAAATGAAGAGGAGAAGGCCGAGAATGAAGCCGCCAAGAATCAGGGCAAACGCCGCGTATCTGACCGTGTAGAGCCATCCCAATAGGATCTGTACCTGCTCAAAGAAATCCGCGGTCATCCAGCTGCCTGTCAGCGTAAGTTTTTCCGCGACATCTCCGGCAACCGTATATACCGTTCCTCCTGCCTCCGTTCCCGCGCGGAACCATCCGTTTTCAATCTGTCCTCCACAAGAATCATCCAGGTAAAAGAGCTTGACCATATAGGGGGAGATTGCAATATCGGATGACGCAAGGGCTATTTCTTCCATTTTCGACGCCGGAACCCCCAGCTCTCCGCCGATATTTCTCGTGAGCCAGATCATCCCCTTCTTCTCATCGACCCTGTAAAGCTTCGGATCCACACGGTACAGGATGCTTCCGGATGTATTGGTGCCCGTGACATATAATTCAATTGTATATTCCTCTGCGGCGCCTTCAATTGTATATTCCTCTGCGGCGCCCGTTCCGGATGTCTGATCTGCCGCTGCATTTTCAGCTGTTCCCGCCGCGGTATCTGTTCCTGCCGCTGCATTTTCAACTGTTCCCGCCGCGGTATCTGTCTGAGCCTCACCTGCAGTCAAAGCTGCATCCGCATCGCCCCGGGTCTCGTTCTCTACCGGCACTACGCAGTAATAGAACTGGCGGATCTGTTCCTCAATACCATAATCATCGTTGCCGCCCAGCACGTAGGCGTCTTCGAACATGGAGTCCGCAAGCCGATAACCGGTCGAATCTGAAATGGCAAATTCATGAATGACCGCATCCTCCGGCACGCTCCCCTCAAGGTCGCCCGCGACCTTTTTTCCTTCTGTGCCGCTGCCCTCATAAATCGCGTAGTGATAGTTCGGACTCAGTTTCCGGTTGGCGACGCCGACGTAATCGGCCATGGCTAAAACGGCGTATTTGCTGAGCATCTCACGATTCAGCCGCTCCTGCGTCTCCTCTATCGATTCATTGTAGATACGGTAGGCGCTGCAGGTATAGACCCCGATCATACCCGCGAGGCAGCCGACCCCTGCCATAAAGAGCAGGATCGCGGCGAGCAGCTTCGCCCACCATTTGCATTTTAATCTGTTTATCATAATACTCCCTTCCTCAGGCAATCAGGATCAGCCCTTCTCCAGCTTATATCCCCGTCCCCACACGACCTTCAGATATCTTGGTTCAGAAGGATTGATCTCGATCTTCTCCCGCAGATGACGCACATGCACTGCCACCGTGTTGTCTGTCTCGTACGCAGCATCCTGCCAGACTGCACGATAGATTTCCTTCGGGGAATAGACATGTCCCGGATTCTCCATCAGGAATTTCAGAATGTTATACTCCGTGGGAGTCAGCTGTATCAGCTCCCCGTCTACCCGCACTTCCTTAGAGTCGTCAAAGATCGAGATGGCGCCGCAGGTGAGGGTATCTGCATTCTTCTCCTCCACCTGACCATTCATCCCGCCAAGCAGCGTGTACCTTCTGAGGCTTGATTTCACGCGGGCGAGGAGCTCCATCGGATTAAACGGTTTGGTCACATAGTCGTCCGCGCCGAGCGTCAGTCCTTCGATCTTATCTGTGTCCTCACTCTTCGCGGTGAGCAGGATCACGGGGACATTGCTGACTTTTCGGATCTCCCTCATGCACGTATATCCGTCCATGACCGGCATCATAAGATCAAGAAGAACAAGATGGATCTCTTCGTCCGCGCAAAGCAGGTCCAGAGCCTCCTGACCGTTATAGCAGCACACCGTCTTGTATCCGGTCGTCTCAAGGTAAATTCTGATTGCTGTCACAATATCTTTTTCATCGTCACAAATAAGTATTTTATCCATATATTCTCCTGCAGGTCCTGTTTCTTAATCATAGCGCGAAGTACTCTGACTCCCGCTTTTTCGTGCCTGCCTGGCCGGGGCGGCGCGCAGAGAGCGCTCTGGGACCGCGGGCTGCGGCAGCATTGTCCCGGCGCCTCTCTATCGACTATTGTATGTGCAAATGCATTAAGATGCTATAACGAATCTTATGAAGATTTTCTTAATGTCTCTGTTTTCTTTCTAATCAAGTCTCGCTCGCGGAGCGTTTATCTCAGTGGGGGATTGTGACCCGCCACTGAGACAAGCAGGATATTGATTTACCCACCGCTTGCAGCGGGGGTCTTCCCCACTGAGATAAAAATTCGGTGCCGACCCGCCGCAGCATAAGGCGAGAACCGGCACCGAAATAAAAAAGGAAGATTTTCGGTCGCGGCCCGTCGTTCAAAATAGACGAGCCGACACCAAAATGAAGAAAAAAGAGGAACACTCCCGGTCACCGCACTTAAGCGCCGACCGCTGTGATCTCATACAAAAGTGAGGCAAAATCGCCTCCCGCCCGCGCGAGATCCTCCCTGCTGACAGGGATACCGAGCCGCATCAGCTCATCGCCGTAGGCTTCATAGACCCGCACCTCATCCTCCACGCGACCTGACCCGTCGCCGTAGACTGCAGGGGCCTTAATCTTATCCTCCACGCGGTATGATACCTGATAGAGGACATCCGGAGCAAGACCGTCCAGACAGAACCGCAGCCAGGATCCGTTGACCTTATTGAGTCTCTGATTGAAGGCTGCAAGCGCGGTCCGCTTATCCGGCGACACGCAGATCCAGCCAGCCTCATTGCCCTTGAACGGGCTGATAAGCCGATAGAAATCGCTCTCGATCTGGATCATCCGACGATATTTCTTCATGCGCAGGATCTGGTCTTTCACGACAGCCAGCTCCTCATCGGACATCTTCTCAAGATCGAGCTCATAGCCGAATGTTCCGAACATAGCCACATTGCCGCGGGTCGCAAGCGGCGTTGTGCGGCCGAGCTGATGGTTCGGGACGGCGGACACATGGGCGCCGATCATAGATACCGGGTATACATAGGTCGTCCCGTACTGGATCTTGCTCCTTTCCCAGGCGTCGGTGTCATCACTGCACCATGCCTGCGGCGCGAAATAGAGCAGGCCCGGATCAAACCTCGCACCTCCGCTCGCGCAGGACTCGAACAGGATATACGGGAACTCGCTCGTCAGCCGGCGATACAGGTCATAGAGACCCAGCGTATAGCGGTGCATCATCTCGCCCTGACGGTCCGCCGGCAGTCCTAAACTGAACGGTGCGGTCATATAGCGGTTCATATCCCACTTGATATAGGAAATCTTCGACTCGGAAAGAAGCTTCGCGACCATGTCGTGGATATAATCGACCACTTCCGGTCTAGAATAATCCAGAACATACTGATGCCTTGCCTGACAGTCATAACGGCCCGGTACGTGGATGATCCAGTCCGGATGCGCGCGGTAAAGGTCGCTGTCCTTGTTGACCATCTCAAGCTCGAACCAGAGTCCGAACTTTACGCCGATCTCTTCCATCTTCTCAGACAGACCGTCGATGCCCGACGGCAGCTTCTCGAGATTGGCGTACCAGTCGCCAAGGCCCCTGTAATCATCATTTCTCTTACCGAACCAGCCGTCATCGAGGACGAACAGCTCCACGCCGACCTCTTTGGCCTTTTTGGCCATCGCAAGAAGCTTTTTCTCAGTGAAGTTGAAATAGGTCCCCTCCCAGTTATTAAGGAGGATCGGTCTTTCCTTATCTCTCCACTCCCCGCGGGCAAGCCTCGTCCGATACAGCCGGTGATAGGTCTGACTCATCCCGTTCATGCCCCGGTCTGAATAGACCATGACGACTTCCGGCGTGACGAACGACTCGCCCGATTCGAGCTTCCACGCAAAGTTCTCCGGATTAATTCCCATTGTCACGCGGGTCATATCAAAGGTAGACACCTCGACCTGCGCGAGGAAATTTCCGCTGTAAACGAGCGAAAAACCGTATACTTCTCCCGCCTGCTCGGTGGTCGATTTTCTTTTGAGCGCTGCAAATGGATTCTGCTCCGCTCCCCCTGTCGTCCCGCATATTCCCTGGACCGCCTGGATTCCCATATCAAGCGGTCTGGTATGCACATACCGCTCCCGGCTCCATGCGCCGGAAAGCTGTACCAGCTCGTAATCCATATCAAGGAATTCCACGCTCATCGAAAGAGCCCGCTCAAGAACGACCGGATCCGCGCCGAGCTGCTTAAATCTCGCATGCCTTGTGATGACCGGATAATCCTGATAAAGGGTATAGGACAGCACCAGCTCCGTTCCGCACAGCTGATCGACCAGCGTGATCTCCAGCGTCTCCGCCTCGTCATCCGATTCGACGTAGGTGGCCGGGAGACCCGGCAGCGTCGGCTTCCCCGGTCTTACGGAAAACGAATCATACTTGAAATCGACGATACGGCTGCCGTCCTTCTGCAGGATCGTCGCCGCCGGAGAGCGGTAATCGCCGGTCCCGTAGAACGGATACTCCTGGCGGACATAATGCATGGAAAGACCGGACGGATCGGGAAGAAC
>JAZRKZ010000399.1:0-3310 GCA_045646565.1 Lachnospiraceae bacterium | reverse complement strand
TGTGTGGGTAGCTCAGCTGGATAGAGCGTCTGGCTACGGACCAGAAGGTCGCGAGTTCGAATCTTGTCCCGCACGTAGAAAGAGTCTTACCTCGGTAAGGCTCTTTTCTTTTTTTATTGAAATTTAAGATTTCCCGGCGGTACCTTCGACCGCGTATTTACGGGCAGCGGCGGCCATGGGGCGTCTAAAGTGGAGCGGGTCAGCTATTTCCCCTGTGGCAACCGCACGGCGGCTATGGTATTATTTAGAAGAGGAAATCATCGGAGGTAACTATGACAAAAGAAGAATTTTTGTACGCGCTGAAATCAAAGCTGTCCGAGGATCTGTCAGAATCTGAAATTGCCTCGGAACTCCGGTACTACGAGGGATATATTGACGCGGAAGTGTCGAAGGGCAAGAGCGAGGAAGAAGCGACAGAGCAGCTTGGAGACCCGATCCTGATTGCGCGCAATATCGCAGAGGCTCCGCGCAGCGCCTACGGTTATCGGGAAGCGACCTATGAACAGGGATATGAAGAGGCAACGTATCAGCAGGAAAAGACCGTGTCCCGTGATGAGGGAGGTGCTGTCCCGGAGGTCGAAGCGGAAGAGTATGCGCCGGGTTATGACTTTGACGGTGAGGAAGGAAAAGAACGCGGGGCGGATTATAAGGAGCGGACAAGTACGACCTATGATAACGGATTTTTTGATCGGGGGCCCAGGCAGGAGGTCGAAAAGACGAACGGGTTCTCCGTCTTTTTCCGTAACCTGGACGGTTCCTTTAACTGGGGCTGTCTCACCGCTCTGCTGATTACGGTGCTGGTACTTGTGCTTGTCATCGTATTTGTCGCTAAGGTCGTGATTTTTGCCTGGCCGGCTGTTCTGGCCGCCATCATTTTCGGCATCGTCTATACGTTCCTGAGGGGCAGATCGTAGCGCTTTAACAGCACGTTGTTTCGCAGCTGCTTATCGCGCTTTATGAATGAAAGGAGAATGGATATGGAGAAGCTTGACAGAAGATATCTTGAGCGCCTGGCTCAGCTTTATCCCACGATTGCGAAAGCGTCGACAGAGATCATCAACCTGAGTTCGATCCTGAATCTGCCAAAGGGGACGGAACACTTTATCACGGATATCCACGGTGAGTATGAAGCGTTCTCACATGTGCTGAGGAACGGATCGGGTGCTGTCAGGAAGAAGATCTATGAGGTGTTCGGACACACTCTCCCGGAGAAGGATATACGGGAGCTTGCCACTCTGACCTATTATCCTACGCAAAAAATAGAGCTCGTGAAAAAGGAGATCAGGGATCCGGATGAGCTGAATGACTGGTACAAAGTCATGCTGTACCGTCTGATCGAAGTGTGCAAGCACACTTCAAGCAAGTACACAAGGTCCAAAGTGCGCAAGGCCCTGCCGGAGGATTTTCGCTATGTGATCGAGGAGCTGATCACGGAGAAATCGGACATTGCCGATAAGGAAGCCTACTATGAGGAGATCATCAATACGATTATACGCATAGGTAACGCGGAAAACTTTATTAAAGCGCTTTCGAGGCTTGTGCGCCGCCTTGTCGTCGACCACCTGCATATCCTCGGCGATATATATGACAGAGGCTACGGTCCCGATGAGATCATGGATACGCTGATGGAATATCACAGTCTTGACATCCAGTGGGGCAACCATGATATTGAGTGGATGGGAGCCGCGTGCGGCCAGCTGGCCTGTATTGCAAATGTCGTTCGCATTCAGGCTCGCTACGGCAACCTTGACATCCTCGAGGAAGGCTACGGAATCAATATCCTGCCGCTTGCCCAGTTTGCGCTCAACACCTATGGAGACGATCCCTGCCGGCAGTTCCAGATCAAGGGAGACGGTAACGTCGGTGAAGAGAAAGAACTGAATATCTGTATTCATAAGGCTATCTCGATCATCCAGTTCAAGCTGGAAGGCCAGCTTGTCAGAAAACGTCCGGAGTACGGCATGGAGGACCGCGATCTGCTGAGCCGCATCGACTTTGATACAATGACGATCGAACTGGACGGAAAGCGGTACGAGCTGCTCGATAAGAACCTGCCGACAGTCGATCCGGCGGATCCGAACAAACTCTCGGCTGAGGAGGAATACGTAATGGAGAGGCTGCAGAGCGCATTTATGAACTGCAGGCGTCTCCAGGAGCATATGCATCTTCTCCTGCACAAAGGCGCGCTTTATACTGTGACGAACGGAAATCTGCTGTTCCACGGCTGCGTTCCCATGACGGAGGACGGCGATTTCAAGGAAGTCAATATCTACGGAAAGAACTACAAGGGCAAGGCGCTCTACGACTGCCTTGACGCTCTGATCAGACGGGCTTACTTTTCTGTCGATCCGGTCGAGCGCGATAAGGGACGCGATATCATGTGGTGGATCTGGTGCAATAAGGATTCGCCGCTCTTCGGCAAGGAGAAGATGGCGACGTTCGAGCGCTGCATGATCGCCGAGAAGGAGACGCATCATGAGGGAAAGACCCCGTACTATCAGCTCCTTGATGATCAGGAAGTTATCGAAAAGATCCTCAGGGAATTCGGTCTGGGGGGTGATCAAACGCACATTATCAACGGTCATGTGCCGGTGAAGAAGGGGGATACGCCGACCAGATGCGGAGGAAAACTTCTTATTATCGACGGCGGTTTCTCAAAGGCTTATCAGGGCAAGACCGGTATCGCCGGCTATACACTGATCTATAATTCCTGGGGTATGCGCCTGGTGGCCCACGAACCGTTCACCTCCATGGAGGACGCTGTGCGGACAGGTCGGGATATCCACTCCGACAAGGTCGCCGTCGAGAAATTCTCGTCGAGACAGACAATCGGCGACACGGACATCGGTGTAAGACTCAGGGCCGAAATAAATGAACTGGAGCAGCTGCTTGAAGCCTATCGCAGCGGCGAGCTCGTGGAAAAGAGGTAATGCATGCTTGATTCAAGCACGATACGGACAAAGAAACTGTACTATGAGGATCCCTATGCGACGCGGTTCACCGCCCGCGTGATTTCTTCCCGGGCGGGTGACGTCGTCCTTGATGAGACTCTGTTCTTCCCGGAAGAGGGAGGACAGAGCGCGGATACCGGCGTACTTAGCGGCGTCCGGGTGGTCGACGTGAAGATACGGGACGGGGAGATCCATCATATGTTGGAAGATTCCGGAGCTTCTTTCGCTAAGGGGCAGGAAATAGCGGGTGAGATCGACTGGGAGCGGCGTTTTTCTAACATGCAGCAGCACTCGGGCGAGCATCTCTTCTCGGGACTTGTCCACAGCGCAAAGTCGGATCGTAGCCATGTCGTTCTGTG
>JAZRKZ010000398.1:0-6365 GCA_045646565.1 Lachnospiraceae bacterium | reverse complement strand
GAGGCGCCGACCCTGCCTCGATCGCCGACGCCGACTGAGGCGCCGACTGAGGCGCCGATGCCCACCCGTGAGTCGCTGAACGATATCAGCGCGCAGGACATGAGTCAGTATCTTTCGGAGATGCCGGCGGACGGCGTGGATATTGTGGGGACGGATACGGTGGATTACGCCTATGAGGAAGTGGCGAAGGACCTGTATTTTCTGACCGTCCGATACCCGGACCTGCTGAAAGTGAGGATCTGCGGAGAATCGCTCGACAAGCGGGCGATCTACGAAGTCGTCCTCGGCAACGAGGCCTGTGAGAATCATATTGAGATCCATTACGCGATGCATAGCCGCGAGTATATCAACACGCTCCTTGCCATGCGGCAGATCGAAGCGTATTTGCAGAAAGCTTCTGCGGGCGATCATTACAACGGGACTCCGATCCGCGAGCTTTTTGCAAATGTATGCATCCACCTCCTCCCCATGGCCAACCCGGACGGCGAGATGGTCTCCATGGGAGGCCTTGAGACGCTTCGCCTTCAGAACCTCAGAGATATTGTGCACTGGTGCTGGGAATCAGATACCCTGCTCGGGAGGACCACCGCTGACCTTGCGTCCTACCTGCGCACGTTCAAGGCGAACGCGCACGGCTGCGATCTCAATAAGAACTTTGACGCCGGCTGGGCGGAATACAGCGACGGCGTTCCGGTCCCGTCCACGGACTGCTACAAGGGGACGGGCGCAGCCTCCGAGCCGGAGACGCAGGCCATCTTGAAGGTAGCCCACGAGAATCCGACCAGATGCGTGATCGCCTACCACTCGGCCGGGAACGTGATTTACTGGAATTATGAAGTCGAAGACCAGCTCCTGCTCGACGCGGACCGGAATCTTGCCGCCGGGCTTGCGGAGGTGACCGGCTATGCGACCAGTGTCGCAGCCAGGTACAGCGTGCATCTTGCCGGCGGGTGTTCCGATTATTTCATGTGGACAGCCGGCATCCCTGCTGTGACAGTAGAGACAGGACAGGGGACCTGCCCGCTTACGATCTATGAATTCCCCGCGATCTGGGAGAGCAATAAGAATGTGCTTTATAAACTGGCGGAGATGTACGGCGCGTAGAAAATTTTATTTATTATTTAGCTTCTTTTCACAAATGCTTTCGAAACTGCGCACAGTTTGTTCACATTTGCCACGTAATATATTAGCGTCAGGACGAGATACACAGTCCTTTAATATACAAAGGCAAATAACTTTTTCTTATTTCGTTTTCCGTCGTGAGACGGAGCTCCTTCCCCTTTTGATGAAAGACGGCCGCCTTCGGGCGGTCGCTTTTCATGTGCAAATACATAAAGAAATATATTAATTGTTTGGCGCGGATGTACAGGCCGGTGCTATAATAAAAGAGACAAATCTCTGATGAAAGGAGTGAAGGGGACTTATGGAAAAACTGATTGACAATTGCTTAAAACTTGGTTTTGGTATGATGCGGCTCCCCCGGACCACCGTCGGGGGCAGGGAAGTCATCGATGTGGAGCAGACAAAGGAGATGGTCGACGCGTTTCTTAAGGCAGGCGGCAAATATGTGGATACCGCGTTTGTCTATGAGGGGTCGGAAGAGGCCACAAGAAAAGCGCTGGTGGAGAGATACCCCAGAGACGCGTATTATCTCGCGACGAAACTGAACGCCTCAAGTTTTGCGGCGAAGAATGAGGAAGAGGCGAAGAACGAGCTCAAAGTCAGTCTGGAGCGCACTGGCGCGGGGTATTTCGATTTTTACCTGCTGCATGCGCTCGGCAAAGAGAATATTGACAAGTATAATGAGTACGGCCTTTGGGATTATGTGAAACAGCTGAAGGCGGAAGGAATCGTTAAGCACTGGGGATTTTCTTTCCATGACACGGCGGACTTCCTCGATGAACTGCTCACAAAGCACCCCGACGCGGAATTCGTCCAGCTGCAGATCAATTATGCGGACTGGGAGGATGAAAACATTCAGTCGAGGGCGTGTCTTGAGGTTGCTGCGAAGCATGGAAAACCAATCATCGTCATGGAGCCGGTCAAAGGCGGTACGCTTGCCGAGCCGCCGAGGGTAGTGAGAGATATACTGGCGGAAGTGGATGATGCGGCGTCGCCGGCTTCGTGGGCGATCCGATTTGCAGCGTCCAGGCCGGAAGTTATGGTCGTATTATCCGGCATGTCGAATCGCGAGCAGATGGCGGACAATCTTTCCTTCATGGAGCACTTCAAGCCGCTCGATGACAAGGAAGCCGCCGCGGTGGAAAAAGCCCGCGTAGCTCTCGCCTCCATCGATAAGATCGCCTGCACGGCCTGCCATTACTGCACGCCGGGATGTCCGATGGAGATCAATATCCCTGAAATATTCAAAGCGATGAATGTTTATAAGATTTACGAACAGAAGGAGAAGGCGAAGGCGCGGTACACAAGGGAAGCGGGAGAGCATCTCGCCTCGACCTGTATCGCGTGCGGCCAGTGTGAGGGCGCGTGTCCGCAGCATCTGCCGATCATCGACCTTCTGCGCGAGGTCGCGGAGACGCTGGAATAAAACTCCGGATTATGCAGCGAGCCTTACCGGGCGTTTTTGGACCGACAGGAGGCCGGAAGGGACATCGCAGGCCCCGGCGGGCGCAAAAGACAGACCTTATTGCAGGACAGACAGGAACGACAACATAAATCCATGTAAAAATGAGTGCAGTAGACGCTATCTGCACTCATTTTTGCATATCATTTCACCAAATAGACATTCTTTTTTTAATCAGGTTCATGTAGAATCGGGCTCAAAGGCAGGTGAGATGATGGCTAAGAGGACAATTGGTTACACTAAATCATGGAATTTTACGGCACTTGAGGATTTGGCTAATTCCGGTTCCATCGGCATAATGTCGGGTCTCAATCTGGACTATTGCGGTACGGAAATATGCGATCCCGGTCATTTTTACGGACCGGCGGTCAGGCATTCCTATGTGATTCATGTCATCAGGGAGGGCAAAGGCGTTTTTACCATAGGGGGGAAAGAGTATGCTCTTTCCAAGAACCAGGCGTTCCTTATCGCGCCGGGAGTTGAAACGATCTATCAGGCGGACATGGAAGACCCCTGGAAATATATGTGGATCGGTTTTCATGGCTACACGGCGGATCAGATCATCAGCAAGATCGGATTTGCGAAGGATGAGCCGTATGTTACACTGGGAGATACGGAAACACTGTATGAGATCCTGCTTGAAATGCTGTATGCTTCTCAGCTTACATATTCGAATTATATGATCCGGTTCGGCGGAATGTACAGATTTTTCGGAAATCTGATAGATCAGAGCCAGATGAAGAAAGAGGACCGGTATAAGTATGAGTATCCGCAGGGGATTTATGTCAAGCAGGCTATGCGGTTCATGATGTCGAACTATTCGGCAAAGATCAAGATCGATACACTGGCGGATCAGATCGGCATCACAAGGAACTATCTGGCCAAGAGCTTTCAGAAGGAACTGGGAGTCTCACCGCAGGAGTTCCTGATCAATTTCCGGATGGAGAAGGCGGCGGAGTTCTTAACGAACACCGGCATGCCGATCAACGAGGTGGCGACCAAGGTCGGCTATCCGGATCCGCTGGCGTTTTCAAAGAAGTTTAAAGAGTTCTACGGTATGAGTCCGAAAGCGTACCGCGAGACAAAGCCGGAAATCTCGGCGCAGGACGCGAAAGGCGGCTACAACCCCTCCGTCCTCTGATACGGGACGAAGATCACAACCGGCAGATAAATGAAAAAACAGACCGTCAGGGGCTGTCGCATGAATGCGGCAGCCCTTACTTTTATTCACAGTGCCGCAGCTGCTTTTTGGCTGACGCAAAACGCGGCCCGCGGGAAAGGGGCGGAGGCTGCTGCTTTGCTCCGCCATGTGGAAATGGAAAAATGAATACAAAAATCTGCCACATCTACCCATAAATTGAAACCGAAAAACCATGTAATATTGGTTGAAATAACACTAAAATTAACTCAAAACTTGTGAAATGTGCACGATGGATTTGGGGAGAGCCTTGAGGGGGTTCGTCAGAATCCACATGCACCGTAAAAGAAGGGAGAATCAACACATGAAAAAAGTATTGGCACTTACACTTGCGGGCCTCATGGCAGCTTCTCTTGCTGCCTGCGGCGGATCATCAGGCGGCGGCGCAGCAACGACCGGCGGATCGGGATCATCTTCATCAGGCGAGCTTCAGGTAAACATCTGGGATAACAACCAGCTGGCAGGCCTTCAGCAGATCGCGGACGAGTGGTCGGCAGAGTCCGGCGTCAAGGTCAAGATCAACGTTGTTGACTGGGATAACTACTGGACACTGCTCGAGGCAGGCGCTTCCGGCGGCCAGATGCCTGACGTATTCTGGATGCACTCCAATACAGCTCAGATGTATATGGAGAATGACCTGCTTCTCAACCTTGACGACTACATTGCAAAAGACGATTCAATCGACCTTGCGAACTACTATGAAGGCGTCGTAGAGCTTTATAACCGCGACGACAACGGATCCCAGTACGCGCTTCCGAAGGATCATGACACAATCGCTCTTCTGTACAATAAGGCGATCTTCGACAAGTACGGCGTAGAGTATCCGACAGATGACTGGACATGGGAAAATGTCCGCGACGCAGCTGCCAAGATCACAGAGGCAGGCAAAGCTGACGGCGTATACGGCTATGCGGTCAACACATCCAACAACCAGGACGGCTGGTACAACATCATCTACGATTACGGCGCACAGGTCATCACAGATGATCACAAGGGCACGACAATCGGTTCCGAGCAGGGCAAGGCCGGCATGGAAATGATGCGCCAGATCCTTGAAGTTGCCGCTCCGCAGACAGTTGTCGCTGAGACAGGTACAGACTCTCTGTTCAACTCCGGTCTTGTCGGCATGATCACACAGGGCTCCTGGATGATCAACACATTCTACACAAATGAGAATCATGAGAACTATGCATGGGCTATGCTTCCGTACGCAGATACGAACGGCAACGGCCAGTGCGATAAGGGCGAGCGTTATTCCGCATACAACGGCCTTGGCTGGGCGGCAGCGGCCAACACAGCTAACCCGGATGCATGCTACAGCCTCATCTCCTACTTCTGCTCTGAGAAGGCTCAGAAAGAGCAGGCTCAGCTCGGCGTCACCATGGGTGGTATGAAGGGCGTTTCCGAAGATTTCGCAAATGCATTCGAAGGCATGGATGTCTCCGCATTCACACGCGCTGAGGAAGAAGGCGACCTGTTCTTCCGTCCGTACACAAGAAATACAACAGTTTGGGAAGATGCTCTTCAGCAGAACGGCGCATTCCTCGATGCATGGCTTGATCCGTCAAATCCGGAGACAATGGCTAAGGCTTGCGAGAATGCACAGAAGATCATTGAGGATGCGATCGCAGCTGAATAATTTGCTGAAAAGTTAATACTGGCAATTGATACATAAGCAATGAAAGGCCGGGCCTTTGGCAAGTCCGAAGACCCGGCTTTTTTACACCTTTAATGAAAGGGGAATCCATGAAACAAAAAATGACGGCGGCTGAGAAGCGTGAAGCGAGGTGGGCGTATGCCTTCGTCTTCCCGACAATGCTTGGCCTCATTGTTCTAAATTTCTACCCGTTCTTTAACACGATTTACCAGTCTTTCTGCAAGACCGGTGATTTCGGAAAAGGCAATATATTTGTCGGTCCCGCAAACTATCAGCAGGTCCTTACAAGAGCGGAAACATGGCAGTCTCTCTGGAACACAATAAAGTACGCAATCATTGAAGTCCCGTTCGGTATTGTTATCGCTCTGCTTCTTGCGGTCCTTCTGAACAAGAAGATTGCAGGACGCTCTGTCTATCGTACGATCTTCTTCCTTCCGATGGTCTGCGCTCCTGCGGCTGTCGCTATGGTATGGAAGTGGCTGTATAATACGCAGTTCGGTCTTCTTAACAATATTTTCCACACAAAGATTGAATGGATCTCTAACCCGAAGATTGCATGGATCTCCATCGGTATCATCGGCGTCTGGTCTATCATCGGTTACAATATGGTCCTTTTCATCGGCGGTCTTCAGGAAATCCCCGGTGATTATTATGAGGCAGCTTCGATCGACGGCGCGACAGGTGTCCGTGCATTCTTCAACATCACACTGCCGCTTCTGTCCCCGACGACCTTCTTCATCGTTCAGACCCGTATCATCGGTGCTCTGACAATCTTCGACCTCATGTTCATGGTCATGGACAAGACGAACGTTGCTCTTCCGAAAGTACACTCGATTGTTTACTTGTTCTATCAGTATGCATTCACGAACGGCAACAAGGGCTACGGAGCTACACTGGTCATGGTCCTGGTCGTTTTCATCATGATT
>JAZRKZ010000397.1:0-2669 GCA_045646565.1 Lachnospiraceae bacterium | reverse complement strand
GGTTCTTGAAAAATATACGACAAGAATACCGTTGTCGTTATTTTCAGACTCGCTTACCTGTGCGCCAACTGTTTCCGTAGTTTCCCCGGTAGCATCCTCTTGTTTGTTTTCTTCTGTGTTTTCCGTCACTTGTGTTTCCGTAGGTGCAGCAGATTGTTCACTATTACTTTCGGCGGATTTTCCGCATCCTGCCAGAGCAAATATCATAACAAGTACGACAGAAAATGCCGCAAATCTTTTTAATCGCTTCATCACATTCACCTCGTATTACTCAAAGTCCGTCTGGGAGGACGCCTCGATATAAGAATCGATCTCTGCAATACGACCCTTAAGATAATCCCTGACTGCCTCACAGCACTTCTTGCCGATAAGGATACGCTTCGGCAGTGTCCCGCTGTCTATGATTTTGTACAGGAACTTCGCCGCTTTCTCCGGATCGCCTTCCTGTTTATGGTTATTTGCGGCAAGGAAATCTCTTGCAGCATGAACCTGTGATCCCTCATAGGCAGAGAGCGACTGCCTTGCGTGTTTCATGGAACTGTCATCACGGAAATCCGTGCGGAAGGAACCAGGAAGGATAGATGCCACCTGGATTCCAAACGGCTCAAGCTCCATGCTGAGAGCCTCGGAAAGACCAACAACAGCATACTTTGAAGAGCAGTATGCGGAGCTGCCCAAAAATCCCATCGCCCCTGCCTGAGACGAGACATTCAGTATCATTCCGCTTCCTTGTTTCCGCATCGCCGGAAGAACTTCTCTTGTTACATTCGCCACACCGAAATAGTTGGTGTCCATGAGGTATCTCAGTTCTTCATCGGAGATTTCTTCAAAGGCTCCGCTCATGCCGAATCCGGCGTTGTTGATCAGCACATGGATCCGTGCGAACTACTGAAGGCCTGGTCCGACTGCCGCTTTCACTTCGTCCTGCTTCGTCACATCCATAATGACGGTAAGGACATTTTCATTGGTAAGCAGACTGTCTGCCGGATTTATCTTTCGGACCGTTGCGATCACCTGATCGCCGTTTCGTACTGCTTCTTCCGTAAACGCTCTGCCAAGTCCCCGGCTTGCGCCGGTTATCATCCATACTCTGCTCATACTCCGCATCCTCCTTAAAACCCGCCTAAGCCCCTGTGTCCATATACTTTAAGTCCGTTCAGAGCATCTTCAAGAGCCTTGAACTCATCATCCGTCAGTTCCACATTGGATGAATCCAGGTTCTCGATGATCCGCTCCTTGTTCTTGGAACCGGGGATCGGAACCACATTCGGATACTTGTGCAGCATCCAGGCAAGAGAGATCTGAGCCGGTGTAGCCTCTTTCTTCTCAGCAAAGTCCTTCAGCATCTCGACAATCGGCTGGTTACCGGCGATGTTTGCTCTGGAAAGCTGCGGCACCCAGTTACGGACGTCGTCGTTCTTCTCAAATTTCGTCTCTGTCGTGATCTTGCCGGAGAGCAGGCCGCTGGCGATGGGAGAGAACGGTACAAAGCCAATGTTATTTTCCATGCAGTAAGGGATCACACGGGCTTCGCAGTCACGCTCCACCATGGAGTAGATGTTCTGGATCGCGGCAAGCGGCGTTACCTGCTGGGCACGGTCGATGATGTCAACGTCTACCTGTGAAAGGCCCCAGCCCCGGATCAGGCCTTCATCGATCAGCCTTCCCATGGCCTCAGCTACATCTTCCACAGGGACACCGCCCATCCGGTGGAGATAATAAAGATCGACCATATTTGTCTGCAAACGCTCCATGGAATCTTCCAGATGCTTTCGGATCGTTTTGTAGACGCTTCCGAATGCGCCGACGCGAAGGAACAGCTTTGTGGCGATTACGACTTCGTTTCGGACTTCTTTTAATGCCTTGCCAACGATCTTCTCATTGTGTCCGATCCCGGAAAGGTTCGGGCTGTAGACCTCGGCAGTGTCGAAGAAGGTACAGCCATGACGGTAAGCATTCTGTATGGCTTCGATGCTGTAGGATTCAGGAGGGATCTGCCCGTAGCCATGGGAGAATGCCATGCAGCCCATTCCGACTTCTGAAACCTCGATATTGTTCAGTAAGCGTTTATTCAATGAATCCACCTCAAAATCATTTAAAGAAACCGTTCACGCCGCCAAGGACGATTCGGTTTGTCATGTCAACAACTTCCTCGAGCGGCATCGTCTTTCCGTCCTCGACCCACTGCCTGTAGGCAGTCAGTACGGCGTGATTGATAAAGCCCATCAGGAGCTTCTTCTCAAAGTCCGAAAGCTTCTGGTATTTCTTCGATCGTCCCCAGCCGGCATCATTGATCCCTTCGACCATCTCATCCCGGACAGAATGCCAGGTGCCGCTGATGGTGATCTTCTCATAGGCAAGGCCCTGTTCGGAGGAAAAAAGGAAAAACTCGCGGTTTACCTTGTCGAGATCCTCCGGAAGAGAATAATCTTTGATGCGCTCAAGGTAACCTGCGGACAGTTCCGTCTGCAGCTCCGCAAGAAGTGCATCCAGCGTCTCATAGTAATGGTAAAAGGTCTTCTTATTGATCCTTGCCCGGTCGCACAGCTCCTTAACTGTGATCCGGTCATAATCCTTCTCACAGATCAGCTCTTCAAACGCATTCTTGATGCCTTCGATGGTCTTGACCACCCGAAGGTCTTCGTGTCCTTTCAGTATCATGGCGATCC
>JAZRKZ010000396.1:0-2923 GCA_045646565.1 Lachnospiraceae bacterium | reverse complement strand
GAGTGACGAACATATTCTCATCTCCCACCGTGACGAACGCATAGTCCGCCATGATCGGGAACTCGAGGACCATCTGGTCGACTTCCGTGTCGCAGTTGCCTCTCACGCAGATAAGATCGGGAGAAAGTGAATTCAGCATCTGGATGACCTTTTTCGGTGCATATTCCCTGGGCAGATCATTCCTCGGACCATGATAGAGAAAATCCCCAAGAAGAAGGATCCTGTCCGCTTTCTCAGCTTCGATCCTTTCCATCAGCCGCTCGCAGTAATATGCCGAGCCATGTATATCAGACGCGATCAATAGTTTCTTCATAACATTTCACCTCCTAAGCAGGATACTTTTATCTTATCATATATGCCCTCACTCGAAAACACTCTAAGACATCAAAACCGCATATGAGCTGCCATCACCGGGATCAGCCGTTACATAAATAATGGGGCTGCCGCATTTAGGCGAGCTGCCGCAATATAGGGCAGACGTTATTTGCAACTTTCTGCCATATATTGTGGCGGCACCGTCTAATGCGACAGCCCCATGTGAGTTCTCCCTGAGATCATGATCCTCTTCGGCGGACCTTAGAGGATCAGATCCATTTCCTTAACATATTGATATGTCGATCTTAATTATTTCTTTTTTCTGAAAGCGATAGATGCGATCAGGAGGCACAGAGCGGCGACTGCCACGTCAGCGCCATACATAAGCTTCTTCCAGGAAGCCATGCCCTCGTTCAGTTTCTCCGGATAGTAAGCGCGGCTGTTCGCTACAACGTAGAGAATGTTCTTCGCTGCTGTTCTCATAGCCTGCTTAGCGCCGTTCGTATCACGGAACTGTACGTTGTTCGTCGCTGTCGGATAGTTGACAAGCATGAGGTCTGTACCGTTGCGGATCGCCTGATCGGAGCTCATATAACCGTAAACGCCGAAGTAGTCAGTCTCAACGAAGCCTTCGAAGCCCCACTCATCGCGAAGGACTGTCTTGCAGAGCGAGCTGCTGCCGCCTGCCCAGCGGTTGCCGATGTAGTTGAAAGAAGACATAACTGCAAGGCAGTTCGCATCCTTGACGCACATCTCGAACGGTTTCAGGTAAATCTCGCGGATCGCCTGCTCGGAAGACCATGTGCAGACCATGTCGCATCTGTTCTGTTCCTGATCGTTCAGCGCGAAATGCTTCATGTAAGCATATACGCCGTTCTCCTGTGAACCCTGGACAGCCTTTTCGGCGATGTATCCGGAGAGGACACCATCCTCTGAATAGTACTCGAAGTTACGTCCTGCAAATGCAGTTCTGTGGTTGTTCATAGCCGGTGCATACCAGCCGGAAACATCCATCTCATTTGCCATCTTGCCGATCGAATCGCCGAACGAATGTGCAAGCTCTTTGTTCCACGTACCTGCTACGACAACGCCTACCGGGAAACCGATGGAACCGACGCCGGTGAAGTTGTTATTGATGGAAGCCGGGCCGTCGCAGTCATTTGTACGGATCTTGCCGACAGACTCGATCGAGTTCGTCTGGTAACCGCCGAGAGAAATGATCGCGTTCATGTCATCAAGGCTGAGCTGGTCCATGAATGCATCCCACTGCGGGTCGTCCTTGTCAAGACCGACCATGTCTTTCAGCTTGAGGTTGTTGGAAGCGCCTGTCACGATGTCGGCAGCATCCGGATCTTCATCCTGCGCAGTTGCTTCTGCTGTCAGGTAGTTGCTGATGTTGTAGAATGTCGACTTGGCTTCTTCGGAGATCTCGAAGGAAGCCGGTGCGGCTGTTGCCGCATCATAGTTGGCAAACTTATCCTTGCGGGACAGATAGTTGATATCGCCTTCCGCATAGCCGAACTGGTTCTCCGCAGTGACAAGATCGCTCTTTCTCTTGTTGTCGCCCTTGTACTCGACTGTCGCTGCGACCTTGTATGTCTTGCTGTCAATGACGTTGTGAGAGTCGGAATTGATGGAGATGATGTAATCGCCCTGCTCAAGCACATAGCCGCCGTCGCCGGCTTTATCATAGGACGCCATATCCTCTACATTGAATGTGACCGTAACTTTCTCGGAAGCGCCCGGCTCAAGAAGAGATGTCTTCTCGAAAGCGACCAGGTTGGCAGAAGCCTTCTCGATGCCGCCGTTCGTGTAAGGCGGATTGTAATAGACTTCTACAACTTCCTTGCCTGCAGCTTTGCCGGTATTCTTCACTTCAACTTCAAATCTGATCTTTCCGTCGGCCTCGGTAATCTCTCCCATCTTCTGCTCGAATGTTGTATAAGAGAGACCGTAGCCAAACGGATACTGTACGACTTTATCATAGTCAATAACGCCTTCGGCAGCTGCTGTTTCATAGAACTTGTAACCTACATAAATGCCTTCAACGTAGTTGACGAAGCCCGGAGTAGCAGTGGATTCGGTACCTGTAAAACCAACGGATGTGTAAGCGAATTCATCCATATTCGTATAATTGAAGTCACCAAAGTTGTTCCACCAGGGTGTTTCCTTAAGGTTGTATACATAGGTATCGATCATCTTGCCGGACGGATTGACGCTGCCGTTCACGATCGGTCCGAGAGCCTTCATACCGACATGACCCTGACCGGCAGTCCAGAGGACGGACTTGATCTGCGGGTAGTCGTTGACAAAACCGAGCTCGAATGCATTTGCACCGTTGTAAACAAGAATGACCTTATCGAAGTTCTTGCATACGAGAGCAATCATCTCCTCCTCACGGTTGGAGAGCTGCAGATAATGGTCGCCTTCGTCCCAGTCGTTGCCTTCGTTCAGGGTATCATCATATGTCCCTGCTGTATAAGTCGTTCCATCCTTGAAAGAACCGTCAACGACTGCAGGCATATTGGCCGGAAGGTCCGCGCCTTCACCGCCGGAACGGGAGATGACGATCATAGCTGTATCGGAGAAAGATTTCGCGTTCGCGATG
>JAZRKZ010000395.1:0-2001 GCA_045646565.1 Lachnospiraceae bacterium | reverse complement strand
ATTTCTTCTGCAAATTCATCCAGATCTTCGGGAACTCCCTGTTTTAGGATGCCGCACTTCGGGCAAGACAGCACGGTCATCAGCTTGCGTTCTTTTCTGAGAAACTGCTGCTGGAATCGCCAGAGAACGATGCTGTCCCATATTTTCTTAGGTGTGGGCGGTGCGCTGACGTGCTGGTCAAGAATCATTGCGTGGTTCCAGTCGAAGCGGCACAGACTATAGGAAGCATCAGAGTTAATGCACATTTCGTAGAACACATAGGGACATACCTGCACCTCGCGGGAGCATCCGCCCAGAAGGCTTACGCCCTCATCGAATTCCACCTGCATATCGTTATATTTAGGCCAGTATTCGATGGTGCGCTCCACGCTGATTCCATCCGTAATGTTGCCGAAAGTGCGATAAAATTCCTCTTCTTGTTCGGCTGTTAGGATATCTCCGTTGATCTTGATGTTCATCTCACACTGCTTTTTGTGGTCGTAGAAGAAAGCAATATTGTCTACAAACTGTTGGTAATCCAGTTGATAACCGGAAAAGTCGCGGTACTGCTCGCTGTTGATACCCTCAACAGAAATGTTCAGTCGGTCTAATCCGGCATCGATGATGGCGAGACTACGCTCCGGGGTCAGCAGGGAAGCGTTGGTTGTAGTGTCCACTCGCTGAACCTTGGGAGATGCTTTTGCATAGCGAACCATGTCCGCAAAATGAGGGTTGACCAGAGGTTCGCCCTCTTTGTAAAGTCTGATTACCCGCACAGGATCAGGAAACTCATTAAGACTGTCGATGATTCCTTTATAGACTTCAAAGTCCATCGGTCCGTGGCCGCGGCCTTTAGTCTTTTTCATAAGTTCCAGATTTCCGGAAGGACAGAATTTGCAGCGGAAGTTACAGGTATCGCATGGGTCGATATAGATGACATAGGGAGTACGCAGGGGAAGAGCGTTTTTTAGCTCCAACCGATCATGGATATCGATTCTGGGAATTTGTTTTGCTTTCATTTCTGCCCTCCGAAAAGTATTTTGGATGCAGTATATCAGAAATTCGTTCAGCAGGGAAGTCCTCAATGGTAAAGTATATATACCATCGGGGTCAAGATTGTGATTCTTGCTTCCTGCGTACTGCGGAGATACATGTGCATTGGCAGGCTTTTTCGTTGACAAAACAAAAAACGAGTGTTATCCTACAGGCAAGTGAATAGGCGTTCAAGTGCCTGCGGGAACGGTAACAGCCCCGCAGGAGAATAGAGAATCCTGTGTAAATCACGAACGGTACGGCCACTGTAAGCGTGGAGCTGTCGCATTTGGCGAAAGCCGGTCATTGGGAGTGATCCTGAGAAGGCTATGCGGCACTTGTGATACGCAAGTCAGGAGAACTGCTTGAATGACCTCGTGATGCAGGATTTGCACGTTACAGATCCCTGTTTACTTGTTGCGAAAAAACGGTCGCGGCATCCTTAAATGGGATGTTGTGACCGTTTTCTTTTGGGGAGGGATCATCTATGACCAACGAACAGATCATACAGCGTGCCATCGAGGAAGGATTTTCCTCTGCAGCGATTGTAGATACCTCTGAGATCATCTTTGATCCCAGCTTTCGTCCCTACTGTGCAGAGAATCTCTGCGGTCAGTATGGAGCGAATTACTCCTGCCCGCCGGACTGCGGTTCGCCGGAGGAGATGAAAGCGAAAATCCTGAAATACAAGAACGCCATCGTGCTCCAGACGATCTGGAATATTTCTGACTATTCCGATATTCCTGCCATTAAGCACGCCAAGGGCGAACACAATGCCGCCGAGCTTCGGTTGGTCAAGCGACTGCGTGAAGCCGGACACGACGGTATTATCGTAGGTGCCAGCGGTTGCGCCTTATGTAGTCCCTGTGCGATCCAGCAGGGTGAGCCCTGCCGATTCCCGAAACTTCAATATTCCTGCATGTCCGCCTATTGTATCTTCGTGAGGAAGCTGGCGGAGAGTTGTGTTATGGACTATGACTGCGGAGAGGG
>JAZRKZ010000394.1:0-6874 GCA_045646565.1 Lachnospiraceae bacterium | reverse complement strand
GCCATCTCCATATGGTTGTTTGCCTTCGACCGCACGATCTGCGTGCTCAGTACCTTGAAACCTCCGCCGATCAGATTCGGCGCGGAGAAAGCGCTGACGCCGGATGCAAATGTAATCACCACCGACGAAAGCACCGCCGGCCGTATCACCGGCCAGACGATATCCCTGAAAATTGCTCCCCAGGATGCTCCCAGGCTGCGGGCGGCCTCCACCGCCGCATAATCCATGTATTTTAAAGCAACATAGACATTCAGATAGAAGTATACATACTGGGTATACGTGATGACAAATAAAATCGCTCCGTAGCCCTGAAAAATAAACGGGACCTTGTCAAGATGCAGGGCGTACTGGATCGCCTTGGTCAGAACGCCGCTCTCCCCGTAGAGCTGGATGAACGCGATGACGGTAATAACGCCAGGCACCATCATAGGAGAAAGCAGCAGAATGTGGATCAGCTTTCTGAATCTCCTGCAGAGAAATGTCATGTAGACAGCCAGCAGGATCCCAATCGTCCCGCACGTAAATACCATCGATACGCCAAGGAGGATCGTATTCCTTACCACGACCCGCTGGTTCTGGTTCGTGAAAAACTCCAGAAAATTTCCCGGTCCGTATGACCCATCAATCCGCAGGGCTTCCAGTATCGTCCGGGCAAATGGCAGCAGTATATAACCCAAAATAAGGAAGCCCATCACTCCGTACCAGAGCCATCTTAAGGCCGACCGGCCCGCTTTATTCATGGACTTCACCTCTTTCCATGTCTCTATCCGTATGCGGGTCTGCAGCTTTTAGTCCGGACTGCGGTCCATTCATTCTGTCTGGTCTGATCGACAGAAAGCCCTCATCCCCGACTCTTAGGGCTTCGCTCAAGGCGCCTCCGTTCAGCTCCACTACCCGGTATTCCCGGTCTTCCGATTCTACTGAGTATTCGTAATACATTCCGCCAAAACGAACGCCGGTGATCCGGACGCGGATCCCTTTACCGTATCGGCTCAGCTGCATTTGCTCCGGCCGGACAAAACGGCCGTCTATGAGGTTGGACGTACCGACGAAATTGGCAACGAACTCCTGATTCGGCGTGTTGTATATCTCATCCGGCGTTCCCACCTGCAGCACTCTTCCATCGCGCATGACAGCAATCTTGTCAGAGATGGAGAGCGCTTCCTGTTGGTCGTGAGTGATAAAAAGAGTCGTGATGCCAACCTTCTTCTGTATACTGCGGATCTCCTCCCGCATCTTCACACGGAGAGCCACATCGAGGTTCGACATAGGCTCGTCAAGAAGCAGCATCCTGGGCTCGATCACCAGCGCGCGGGCGATCGCAACGCGCTGCTGCTGACCGCCGGACAGCTCCGCTATGCGGCGGTTCTCATACTCCTTCATGCCCGCGAGATCCATGTAAAAGTCACATCGCTCCCTCTGTTCACTTTTCGGCATCTTTCGGACTTTAAGTCCGTAAGCAATATTCTCCCGGACCGTCATGTTGGGGAAAAGCGCATAATTCTGGAACACAATTCCCATGTTCCGCTTCTCTGGTCCGATATCTGTTATATTCTGCTCACCGATCCACACTTCGCCTGCGCTCGGAGAAATAAAACCTGCCAGAATACGAAGCAGTGTAGTCTTCCCGCAGCCGGAGGGTCCGAGGAGTGTGTAGAACTCTCCGTGGCGGATTGTCAGATCCACTTCTTTAAGTACCCGGGTCATGCCGTAATTATGAGAAATATGTTTCAGAAATACATCGCTCATTGTATCACCTCGAACGGTTCAACATATCCGGATCCTCCTGCCATGCGGGAGATAGATAGGATAAGCCCCGTTCCGCATATTATAGCAGAAACGGAGCTGCCGCGTAAGCCGAAAGACGGGCCTTGCGCGGCAGCTCCATTTATCACATAACATTGAAACCGTTTTTAATTGCTTGCAACTGCCTTTGCCGTGTCAAGATAGTCTGTCTCCCACTTCTCAAGCCACGCGGACTGATTGGCACTTACTTCATTCCAGTCGACCGGGAGAACGGAGAACTCAGTCTGCATCCATTCCGGGCACTGCGAAAGAATATCGTCGGAGACCGGCATACGGTTGAAATCGTTGGCTGCCATCACCTGGCACTCCTCGCTGCCCACGAAATCAATGAAAGCCGCCGCTGCGTTCGGGTGCGGCGCATTGTTGGTCGCTGCGATACAGTCGGTGATGACCACGGCGCCGCTTGTCGGAATCACCATCTCAAGGGGCATCTCGTTGCTGTCACGGTTCTTCAGGACGTCATTGATAACTGCCATGGAAATGGAAGCCTCGCCCTTACCGACGGCCTGGAACATCATGCTGCCGCTGTTGTAATAGTTCTTTGTGTTCTTTCCAAGAGCCTCAATATAGTTCCATGCCGCCTCTTCGCTGTCATTTGCCTTGATATTCTGGATCAGGGAAACGATTGTTGAACGCATCGAGGAGGACAGAGAATCACGGGTCACGATCTGTTCCGCATATTCCGGCTTTGTGAGATCCGCCCAGTCAGTCGGAGCCGCTTCCTTCGCCATTGTCTCGCTGTTGTAGAAGAGGACCATCGGCGTGCGGTATGTGCCGTACCAGTATCCCTCTGCTTCCTTATAGTTGTCATCGATGGCGTCCGCCCAGCTCGGCGTCGTCGGCGCATAGCATCCCTCAGACTGCAGGAGCATGTAGGTGGCTGTATCGCCGCCGAACATAATGTCAGCCTGAGGATTCTCTTTTTCACTGCGAATACGATCTGCCAGTTCCCCCTTCAGGTTGATGAACTCGACTTCAACACCGGTCTTTTCTGTGAACTTATCGCTGATAGCTTCGACCAGATCTTCCGGATGTGTTGTATAAATGACAAGAGAATCTTCCAGCTTCGCATCGGCCGCAGCTTCCGGAGTTTCTTCATCCTTAACTTCTGACTCTCCCGCTCCCGAAGCCGTTCCGGATTCCGCTGCAGTCTCTTGAGGGGGCGCTGCCGGCGCCGCCTGACCGCCGCATCCCGCCAATGTAAGCATCATCGACACTGCCAGAAGAACTGATACCAAACCTTTTTTCATTTTTGCTACCTCCGTCTTTAAAATAATGTTTTATTACTTAACAAAAACTTCCCACACCACGGTTCATGGATCGTCCTCATCGACATTCTGCTTCGCAGGGACGCTCCCTCCAGACGACGCCGGCTTAAGCAATAATTTCGATTTCGGTCTGCATCAAAATATCAAGTGGGAAAGTTTTGTATCATCACAGAAGCAGATGGTCTATATCCCACACAAAATAGGAATGATCCTGATGGAACGCGGGACGGCATTCCCGGTTCCGGATCGCCGCCACCAGTTCATCCATCGTCCGTATCTCATTTGGGAACCAGGTGGCTGTGATTCCGACCTTGTAGGGATAATGACAGTCACTTCCCCCGGTCAGCGCATAGCCATACTTGCGCGCGTAGCGCACCGCCATCATCGTGGCGTCCGGCATCGTGCTTCCGTTCAGGATCTCAATGCCGTCTACCCCCCGGAGAGTGTCGAGCGCTCCTTCAAGTCCTCTGCGATTATGGCGGAACGGATGAGCGCTGATAACAACGCCTCCCTGCTCGTGGACATAGTCAATAAACGTCTGCGCGTCGATCCGTTCTTTCGGGAAATCGTCGATCCCGAAGGCCAGAATATCTCCCTCAAGAGAATAGTATTCGACGCCGACAAAAATCGGAAAACCGGTCTTTTCAGAATACTCTGCCGCAAAGTCACGAAGGCCCATACTGTCATGATCCGTTATACAGATGCCATCCAGTTTTCGTTCACGCGCAATGGGTACTATTTCTTCAAGAGAGAGGAAGCTGTCCTTCGAGAATCGTTTCTCATGCATATGCAGATCAATTATCATTTCTTCTCTCCATTTTCTCTCCGAAAATCCCGCGCTGCGCGCCTTAAGAGCAGTCGCCCGCTCTGCCGGGTCGGTGCTGAAAAAAAATCGGAAGTCCCGGCGGAACTCCCGATAAATGCACGATATGATCTCATGTTTTTATGATCGGGCTCAAAGAATCCTGATGTCAGCCGTTTGGCTTCCAACTTACCAATTCCAAGAATATCGTACTATCTAACTCAGTGATAATCAAATTGAGTATGTCGACAAATCGCCCGATTTATTTAAATTATCTATAAGTTCATCTCAGTGGGGGAAGACCCCCGCGACGGTTCCTTTCCAGTCATTTCCCATGACCAGCCGAACCAGCCGGTCACATAAGGCAGGAGCGAGATGAATCAGCCAAAAATCTCACGGAAGAACTTTCCGATCACATTGCCGCTCTCGGCTCCGTTAAGGGGCTCGCTGCAATCCATCATCGCTGTTGTTTCCCACTCAGGGCAGTAATAGGTCGTGTCGTTCATCATGTAGTATTCCATTGAATATTTTCTCATTGTGATCCCCTTTCTGCAGATTTTTTCTGTCTCGTGAATAAGTGCTTTTGTTTTGTATCTTATGACTATATAATACTATATATAAGCGCGATAACCATAGCCTCCAGCCCCAAATTTCACCCATTTTATATGTGCTAAAAGCACAAACAGCTAAAGACGCATGATAATATTTGCGAAGAAAACAATCATAATTTACAGCAATATGCACAACGCGAAAGGAGACTTGCATGGGTTTCACAATTGAAGATCTGATGACCGTTGGCGCTTCCCGTTATCGGGTTACAATGGAGGCCGGACGCAGAGGCTGGTCCAATTCCATCAGCTGGATCCTCATGATCGAAGATATGATCATACTGCAGAACTTTGCAGGTAAAGACCTCGCCGTGACCACAGGTCTCGGTTTCCAGGATCCCGGACAACAGCTCGAACTTGTACAAAAACTCAGCGCCCTCGGGGCTTCCGGTCTCATAATAAATACAGGCATGTACATTATGGAGGTTCCTGAGAAAGTGCGCGCATTCTGTGAGGACAATGACTTTCCGCTCATGACTGTCCCCTGGGATATCCCGCTCTTTGATATGATCAAGGATCTCAACATGCGGATCCTTCTTGAGGGCATGACGGATGAAGAAATATCCGGTGCTCTCATCCGGGCAATTGAAACGCCGGAGGACACGGAGCACTCCAGAAAAAAGCTGCTGCCCTACTTCGATGTGGACGGCACATTCCAGGTCGTGCTGATTGAAACAGGAGATCTGGATGGGATGGATACCGTGGAAAGGCGAAGGATCAGCTACCAGCTCCAGATCTATCTCGAGTCCATCAGCCACAACGCATCTTTCTTTTATTATGACGCAGCCTTTGTGATGGTGACAAATGCAGTCCCGGAACCCAGCCTTCGCGACCTGCTGGATCGATTCCAAAAAAGGCTGGCCGTCCGCATGCCGGACAGAAGAGTTCATATGGGTGTCAGCAGCCCCATGAAAGATCTGTCCAATCTCCATCTGGCTTACCGGCGCGCACTGGCTGCCATGCGTCTGGCTGCCCATACGGACAAAAATATCCTCTGGTTCGATGAAATGGGCCTTTACCGGATGTTCTGCCTGATTCCCGACCCGCTGCTGCGGAAAGAAATGGGCGCGGACCTGCTGCAGCCTCTCCTCGATCATGACAGAGAACATGGAAGCGAATATGTCCATATGCTCGAACTGTATCTGTCGACCGGCGGAAGTATCAAGGCTGTGGCGGAAATGACCTACACGCACCGAAATACAGCGATCTACCGCCTGAACAACATCCGCAGACTTCTCGGCTCCGATCTGGACAGTCCTGACGAGAGACTTCGCTATCAGATCGCCTGCATGCTCCTCAATACGCCTCAGTCGGCTGACGTCATCAAGCAGATCTGACAATGTGAATTCAGGGGGACAAAATGATGAGTCTTCTACTTGATCTTTTTCTGAGTTTTTCCAAAATCGGTCTCTTCACCTTTGGCGGCGGATATGCCATGATCGCACTGATTGAAAATGTCTGCGTAGAGAAAAAGCAATGGATCACGCACGATGAGATGATGACCATCACTGTTATTGCGGAATCCACTCCGGGACCGATCGCCATCAACTGTGCTACATATGTCGGTCATAAGCAGAATGGCTTTTGGGGAGCGTTGGCCGCGACGGCAGGAATTGTCCTTCCCTCCTTCTGCATAATCTTCTCGATCTCCATGTTCTTAGATCATTTTCTTGAAATTACATGGATCGCGCATGCTTTTTGGGGCATTAAGATTGCTGCAGGAATTCTGATCCTGGACGCAGCTTTAAAAATGATACGGAAAATGCCTAAGAAACCGATGCCATACGCAATCATGCTATGCGCGTTTGCTGCAATGATGCTCATTAATATCTATTCTGTCAGAATCTCCACCATCATCCTGATGCTGACCGCCGGTTTTGTCAGTCTGATCATTTTTATGGTCAAAAAGAATTCCGCGAAAGGAGGTGCCGGCAGATGATTCTTCTGGAACTCTTTATCGGCTTTCTCAAAGTCGGCTGCTTTTCCTTTGGCGGCGCATATGGAGCTATTCCTCTGATCCGTGATGTTGTTCTATCCTACGGATGGCTGGATGAAGAGATGTTGACGTACATGATCGCCGTCAGCGAAAGCACCCCCGGCCCGATCATGGTGAACCTTGCCACCTATGTGGGCAGCTCTCAGGCGGGATTTGCCGGCTCGCTGATCGCAACACTCGCAGTAGTCCTGCCGTCGTTCATCATTATTCTGCTGGTCACGGCTTTGCTGAAGACCGTGCTGAAAAATCCTTATGTCAAGGCAATCCTGGGGGGGCTCAAACCCTGTATGGTCGGCATTGTCCTTGCCACAGGCGTATATATGATTTTCAGAAACGGATTCGTTCTAAAAGGCAGCGCTCTTTCCATCCGTCCACTGGTCCTGACACTGGCACT
>JAZRKZ010000393.1:0-3084 GCA_045646565.1 Lachnospiraceae bacterium | reverse complement strand
GAAGGGAAAGAGCTGCTCCCGGAATTCACCGTTCTTGTAGATACCGAATTTCACGCCGAAACGCGCGAGCAGCTTGTTGATGGTGGCAGCATGTCGAATCATTTCATCCATAGGGGCTTCACCTCCGGATACTTTACATGTGTTATTCGGAAAGCTGGCATTGTAAGTGGACGGAGACTTTCCCGGCATTTTCCCGTATTTATCTCATCATCTTCCGAATAGTGTTGTATGGACTAAAAGAAAAAGGTGCTTCCCGCGCCCTGGCGAAAAACACCTTTGCTTTCAAAATAATCCTACACCTGCCGGTCATGTTTGTCAATAAAGGGGCCTGTATCTTCGTAAATTCAGGCGGCCGCACCCGTGAACGGCAGCGATGCTTCTCTGCTATAGAAATGATATATAAGTAAGTGTTGCTACCATGCGGAAGAGGCTGTTAAAATAGTATAAAAGACTTACAAAAGACGCTTCAATCTTCAACACAGGATTCTCGTGACTTCAGTCGTGAGAGGAATGTGCAAAAACAAACTCGTCTTCAACATGGGTTTAAAGCCTGTGTTGAAGATTGGGCCTCCGGCGGATCGCAGAGCTGCGCATAGGAGGACGCGCTGAGTGCGTCGCGCAGCTCGCGCGCGATCGGAGATCGCGATTTACAGTTATTCCGAAAGTGGGTGATACGGTATGTCATCATGTTTGACGCTAAAAAAATCAAATTGCAAGAATTGTTACAAATGCATACGGCACTGTCCTGTCAAATCCATACGCTTTTCCGCAGGGCAGGCGCACATCATCGGGAACGAGTGCATCCTGTGCGGGCGCTGTTTCGTAGTATGTCCGCAGAACGCAAAGGAGATCGCGAACGATACAGAAAAGGTAAAGGTCCTTCTGAACAGCGGCGCTCCCGTCGTTGTCAGCCTTGCCCCGTCCTTCATTGCCAACTATGAGGGCGTAGGCATTGAGGTCATGCGAGACGCCCTGAAGAAGCTCGGTTTTTACGATGTTGAAGAGACCGCAATCGGAGCCACTATGGTAAAGCGTGAGTATGACAGGATGCTGAAGGAAGGGAAGCAGGATATCGTGATCTCTTCCTGCTGTCATTCTATCAATCTCCTGATCCGCAAGTATTTCCCGGATCTCATCAAGTACCTGGCGGACGTGGTGACGCCTATGCAAGCCCACTGTCTGGATATCAAGCGCAGGATTCCCGGCGCAAAAACCGTGTTCATCGGCCCCTGTGTCGCCAAGAAGGACGAGGCTGAGGAATATGCGGGAATTGTTGACGCCGTCCTTACATTCGAGGAACTGACGACATGGCTGAAGAATTCGAAAGTTGCGCTCGAGCAGAAAATCGTTCCGAGTGAGGAGGGCAAGGCGAGGTATTTCCCGACGACCGGAGGCATTCTCAAATCTATGGAGAAAGATGCACCGGACTATACCTATATGGCGCTCGACGGGGTGGAGAACTGTATTGCCGCCCTTGAAGATATTGAACTCGGTAATCTCCATCACTGCTTTATTGAAATGTCAGCCTGCGCAGGAAGCTGTGTCGGCGGTCCGGTCATGGAAAAATTCCACCGCAGTCCGGTGCGTGACTATATGGCAGTCGCCGGTTTTGCGGGTAAGAAGGATTTCGGCGTGGAGCAGCCTGCATTTGCAGAGATGAAACAGGTCCATCCGCGGATCGAGCGGCTGTCCGCCATGCCGACCGAGAGGGAAATCAAGGAGATCCTGCGCGAGATGGGCAAGAACACGCCGAGGCAGGAACTGAACTGCGGCTCCTGCGGATATAATACCTGCCGGGAGAAGGCAATCGCGATCTATCAGGGCAAGGCGGAGATCTCCATGTGTCTGCCGTTCCTGCAGGAGAAGGCTGAGAGCTTCTCGAATACGATCGTAAAGAACAGTCCTAACGCGGTGCTCGTACTTAACGATGAGCTGGAAGTACAGCAGCTCAACTCTGCGGCCCTACGGCTTATGAATCTGCGCTCCGCCAGCCATATTCTGGGAGATCAGGTCGTACGTATTCTTGATCCCGGCGTATTCATGCGGGTGAGAGACAGAGGCGTCGGCGTTTATAACCAGCATGTTTATCTTGCAGAGTATAGACGGTTCGTTGAGCAGACGGTAGTGCCGGTCGAGGATGGACGTATGATCTTGTGCATCATGCGCGATATGACTGAAGAGGAAGAAGAACGCAAGCGCAAAGAGGAGATCAGCCGCGAGACGGTGGAAGTCGCGGACAGAGTCGTGGATAAACAGATGCGGATCGTGCAGGAGATCGCTTCGCTGCTCGGCGAGACGGCAGCGGAGACCAAGATCGCCCTCACGAAGCTGAAGGAGACGATCATTGATGAATGAACTGTGCGCTGACATCGGATACAAAAGCATCAATCACGTTGGCGAGCTGCTCTGCGGCGATCACGTGGATATCGTTGAACAGAACGAGAATTCCACCGTTATCGTTTTGGCGGACGGTCTTGGCAGCGGTGTGAAAGCGAGTATCCTGTCAACACTGACCTCCAAAATCATTTCCACCATGGTAGCGGAGGGGATGTCAATTGAGGAGTGTGTCTCCACGATCGCGGCTACGCTTCCCGAATCTTCGGAGCACGGCGTAGCCTATTCGACCTTTACGATCATACACATCATCAACAATTATTCGGCCGAGATCATTCAGTATGACAATCCTCACGTGATACTGATCCGCGACGGAGAATTTACTGAGTATCCCAGGAACGAGGTCAATATTGGCGGTAAAAAGATCTTTCGCTCAATGGTCCGTCTGCGTGAAAATGATATCTTCATCGCCATGAGCGACGGCTGTCCCAACGCCAGCAGCGATAACGTTTACAACTATGAATGGGAGCGTGAGGACATTGCCCAGTATATGGCGGCTATATCAGCGGCCGGCTATACGGCGAAGGTCCTTTCCACCATGCTTGTCGACGAGTGCAACAGGCTGTACGCCGGCAGTCCGGCAGACGATGTGACCGCCTGCGTGGTGCGTATTCGCGCCCGCGAGCCGATGAACATACTGTTCGGTCCGCCTGCCAACCGCGACGATTGCGAACGTATGATGGGACAAGT
>JAZRKZ010000392.1:0-4831 GCA_045646565.1 Lachnospiraceae bacterium | reverse complement strand
CAGCGAAGCGCGTCGTCTCCTCCGTCGGCCCGGAACAGGAATACTTCCTGATCACAAGAGAGATGTATGACAAACGTCCGGATCTCCGCTTCACCGGCCGCACCCTGTTCGGCGCACAGCCGCCCAAAGGCCAGCAGCTCGACGACCACTACTTCGGCGTGATCAAACCGGGCGTAGCGGCCTTCATGGAAGACCTGAACGACGAGCTCTGGAAGCTCGGCATCCTGGCCAAGACAGAGCACAATGAGGTCGCCCCGGCCCAGCACGAGCTGGCTCCGATCTATACGACAACGAACATCGCGACCGACCACAACCAACTGACCATGGAGATCATGCAGAAAGTCGCCGCAAAGCACGGACTGGTCTGCCTGCTGCATGAAAAACCGTTCGCAGGCGTCAACGGCAGCGGCAAGCACAACAACTGGTCCATCGCCACTGACAGCGGCCAGAACCTGCTCTCCCCCGGTGCGACGCCGTATGAGAACGCCCAGTTCCTGCTGTTCCTCTGCGCCGTCATTAAAGCGGTCGACGATTATCAGGATCTGCTTCGTCTCTCCGTCGCGACGGCCGGCAATGACCATCGTCTCGGTGCAAATGAAGCCCCTCCCGCCGTCATCTCCATGTTCCTCGGCGACGAGCTGAACGCCGTCCTCGAAGCCATCGATTCCGACACGCCGTATGAAGGCACAAAGAAAGTCAAGATGAAACTCGGCGTCGATGTACTGCCCCGATTCAACAGGGATTCGACAGACCGCAACAGAACATCACCCTTCGCCTTCACCGGCAATAAGTTCGAATTCCGTATGCTCGGTTCCTCGAACAGCATTGCCTGCGCGAACATCATGCTGAACAGCGCCGTTGCCGAAAGCCTCCGGATCTACGCTGACAGACTGGAAAAGGCTGAAGATTTCGAGACCGCGCTGCACGAAATGATCAAGAAGACGATCCGCGATCATAAGAGGATCATCTTTAACGGCAACGGCTATGACGATGCGTGGATCGAGGAGGCTACACAAGTCCGCGGACTTTCGAACTACCCGACCACGGCTGACTGTATGCCGCACCTGCTTGATGCAAGGAACGTCGACATGCTCACATCGCTCGGCGTCTTCTCGATCGACGAGCTTCACTCCCGCCGCGACATCATGCTCGAGAACTATGCGAAGAGCGTTGTCATCGAAGCCTGCACAATGGTCGATATGGCAAGAACGGAAATCGCTCCGGCGATCGAAGCCTACGCGGCGGATCTCGCAAAATCGGCTGCCGCCAAGAAAGCAGTTGTCCCGGAACTTAAGTGCGGCTACGAGACAGGACTTGTCGGCACTCTCTCCGGCCTCATCGATGAGATCGCTGCGGAGACAGAAGCACTCGAGGCAGCTCTTGCGAAAGTCGGGGAAGCGAAAGACATCATCGAGGAATCCGGTATGGTCCGCGACCTGCTCCTCCCGGTCATGGCTGCGCTCCGCGCTCCCTGCGACAAGGCAGAGCAGCTGACCGCCAGAAGCTACTGGCCGTATCCGACCTACGGAGAGCTTCTGTTTGGGGTGAAATGACCTGATTTGGGATTGACATCCTCCAGATACCTTTCTTACGGGCTGTCACATTAAGGCAAATATCACGAACCATGGCGAGCGTCAGCACCCGCCCGCATCCAGTTCGCCGATCAGGTCTTCGTGTGACAGCCATTATTTTATTAGGAGGTCTTCATATGTGCTCAATCATGGGGTATTGCGGTGAGACCGCAGATTTGGAAAAATTCAAAAAAGGATTTGACCGGACGATATCGAGGGGTCCGGACGACGCTCGGATCATAGATACCGGAAAAGGTCTTCTCGGCTTTCACAGGCTCTCCATCATGGGCCTTTCGCCATCGGGCATGCAGCCATTTGAGCTGGACGGCTGCTATGTTGTCTGCAACGGGGAGCTGTATGGATTTGCAGAACAGAAAGACGAGTTAATAAAGAAGGGATACACCTTCAAAAGCGAAAGTGACTGCGAGATCATTCTGCCGATGTACCGTGAATACGGTACAGACATGTTCGCCATGTGGGATGCGGAATATGCGTGCATCATCTACGACGGGAACTCCGGAGAATACATCGCAGCCCGCGACCCGATCGGGATCCGGCCGCTCTACTACGGTCATGATGACGACGGCGTGATCCTCTTCGCCAGTGAGCCCAAGAACCTGATCGGACTTGCCGACAGGATCATGCCCTTCCCGCCCGGCCACTATTATAAGGACGGAGAATTCGTCCGGTATGCGGAGAACATCCCGGTAAGGTTCCCGGGCCGCGGAGCGAAAGATCGATACTGCCACGACGATCTCGAGACCGCCTGCATAAAGATCCACGATAAGCTGGTCGAAGGCGTTCGAAAGCGTCTTGTCTCAGACTCGAAAGTAGGCTTCCTGCTCTCCGGCGGGCTGGATTCCTCCCTTGTCTGCGCGATTGCGGCCAGGGAATGCGGGCATCCGATCCGGACATTTGCAATCGGTATGAGCGAGGACGCCATCGACCTCAAGTACGCGCGTCAGGTCGCCGACTACATCGGCGCCGACCACACGGAAGTGTACATGACGCCGGAGGAGGTCATCTCCTCTCTGGAAACGGTCATTGAGCTTCTCGGCACCTTCGACATCACGACCATCCGGGCCAGCATGGGCATGTATCTTGTCTGTAAAGCTATTCACGAGACGACCGACATCCGCGTGCTCCTCACCGGTGAAATCTCGGATGAGCTGTTCGGCTACAAGTATACAGACTTCGCGCCGTCGGCGGAGGCCTTCCAGGCGGAATCCGAAAAACGGATCCGGGAGCTCCACATGTATGACGTGCTGCGCGCGGACCGGTGCATTTCGGTCAACTCGCTCGAAGCCCGCGTCCCCTTCGGCGATCTCGATTTTGTCAGCTACGTGATGCGTCTCGACCCGGAACTGAAGCTGAACAGATACGGAAAGGGAAAGTATCTGCTCCGCCACGCTTTTGAGAAGCAGGATTACCTTCCGGACCTGATCCTCTGGCGGGAGAAGGCTGCGTTCTCCGATGCGGTCGGACATTCCATGGTAGATTACCTTAAGCAGTATGCTGAAACATTCTACTCCGACATGGAGTACAGGCGTCTCCGCAAGAAATACACACACGCGAGACCCTTCACAAAAGAATCTCTGCTCTACCGCGAGATCTTCGAAAAATACTATCCGGGACAGGGCGAGATGATCGTCGATTTCTGGATGCCCAACAAAGAGTGGGACGGGTGCAATGTCAACGATCCGTCGGCCCGCGTTCTGTCGAACTACGGAGCAAGCGGCGCCTGATCCGTCATTGAAACCTTTCTGGGCAACAGTGTCACAGTAAAAAGGGCTGCCGCATTAGACGGTGCCATCGCCATGCTCTATGGCAGACATTTGCAAATAAAGTCTGTCATAGAGCATGGCGCTGGTGTCGCCTTAATGCGGCAGCCCCTTACGCTGTCATACGCTTTTTACTTCACCTCGACAAGCTCGATCCGGAAGTTGAGCTCCTTGCCGGCCATCTCATGGTTGGCGTCGAGAGTAATATTGGTCTCGTCCTTGGCTACGACCGTGACCGGGAACGGCTGGCCCATCATATTCGTTAAGTAGACGCGCTCACCGACGCTGAGATCCTCAGAGCCCTGAAGCTGTGTGATCGCGACTGTGAAAATATTCTGCGGATCCGCCGGACCGTAGGCCTCCTCCGGCATCAGATGCACGTCAATGCTCTCACCGACTTCCATATCCGCCACAGCCTTGTCAAAACCACTGATCATCATACCCGCGCCGCATAAAAATTCCAGCGGCTCGTCACGGTCATAGGAGGAATCGAACTGCGTGCCGTCATCAAATGTCCCTCTGTAATGGACCCTGACAGTCCTGCCGACATTTTTTCCTTCCATTGTATACTGCGCCCTGCTGTGGCATCCGCCATTGCCGCCGCAGCATCCGCCGCCTTCGCCGTGATGCTCTTCGTCGTGACCGCCGCAGCACTCATGGTCCTCGCCCTCATGATGGCCGCACTCATGACCTTCGCCGTGATGATGATCGCAGTTCGCGCCGGAATCCACCAGCTCGCCGGCCAGATAAGCACGGACCGCCTCATCCGCGCTGCCGGAAGCCCCTGCGCAGACCTCAATGCCAGCATTGTTCAGGGCGTTCAGGGCGCCGCCGCCAAGACCGCCGCAGATAAGGACCTTGATATCCCGATCCGCAAGAAGACCGGCCAGCGCGCCGTGACCGACGCCGTTCGATCCCACGACCTCACTTCTTACGACCTTATTATCCTCCACTTCATAGACTTTAAAGAATTCTGTTCTTCCAAAATGCTGGAAGATATTACCATCTTCATAAGTTACAGCAATTTTCATAATAATTCCTTTCTGTGTCAATGCTTAATAAGCCACTGTTGCACCATCATAACACATGTGTAAAAAAATACAAGTCTCGGGAACGAGACTTGTATTGTCCCGGCATTTCGACTTACTGCCGGATCCGCTTTACTTTTTATCAGCCTTCCTCTCCGAAGCGCTTCTGCCCGCGCACGAGGCGGTACAATTTAAGCAGTCGCCGCCGCAGAGATTCCCGCCGCGCTTTACGACGCGCACAATGTGGATGACCGCGCAGGCAACAGCGGCGAAAACAAGAATTAGTATAAGGATATCCCAGATATTCATATTTTAAATCCTTTCGGACAACGGCTCTCAGGCGACTCCGAGAAGTATCAGGACCATCCGCACGATCAGCGCGACGACCCATGCGACCACGCACTGCCACACAACTACGCCGATCGCCCACTGGTTTCCAAGCTCCCGCCGG
>JAZRKZ010000391.1:0-3977 GCA_045646565.1 Lachnospiraceae bacterium | reverse complement strand
CCAATGGTGCTGGATGACGGATTGGCCACAGGCTCGTTCTGCCTGCCGGTGCATACCGGCTTAGAGTTTCATGCAGGTGTCCCAGGCACCCCAGATGACAGTGCGCAGATTACCCACCTTGGCGGCATCGCCGATGACGTGGACATGCTTGGACTTTTCTGCAATGGGAGCGCTCTTGTAGCCCACGGACAGGATCACGGAGTCGGTGGGGATCTCCACCATGGTGCCGTCCTTCCGGGCAGCGATGACCATGCCGTCCCTGATCTCCTTGACACCGACCTTCGTGCCGGAGATATCGACCACGCCGTCGGATCCGTTCTTGGACTTCAGAGGACCCTTGAGGAAGTTCGCCTCGCCGATGAAGTCGGCGACGAACTCGCTCTTCGGATGATAATAGATCTCCTGCGGGGAACCCATCTGCGCGACGACGCCCTTCTCCATGATAATGATCTTATCGGAGATCGCCATGGCTTCACTCTGATCGTGTGTGACATAGACGGCAGTGATGCCTGCCTCCTGCTGGATGCGGCGGATCTCCGTTCTCATGGAGACACGAAGCTTGGCGTCCAGGTTGGACAGCGGCTCGTCGAAGAGCAGGACGCCCGGCTCAAGTACCAGCGCGCGGGCGAGCGCGACACGCTGCTGCTGACCGCCGGAGAGCTGATTCGTCATACGGGCTTCCATTCCCTCAAGACCGACAAGCTTTAAGATGTTGGTGACCTTGACGCGGATCATATCCTTATCCATCTTGCGGAGCTTGAGTCCGTAAGCGACGTTATCGAAAATATTATAGTGCGGCAGGAGCGCGTAGCTCTGGAACACCATCGCGGTATCGCGCTTGTTCGGGGTCAGCGCGTTGATCGGCTCTCCGCCGAGATAGATTTCACCCTCGTCCGGGCTCTCAAAACCGGCGATCATGCGGAGGGTCGTTGTCTTGCCGCAGCCGGACGGTCCGAGCAGTGTGACAAAAGTGCCGGGCTCGATATCAAGACTTGTATCCTTTACTGCGTAAAAATTCTTTTTTGTTTTCGGATCCTGATAGATCTTCGAAATATGCTCAAGGCGGACGCCTTTTTTCTCTTTAGCCATTGTTCTTTATTCTCCTTCCTCCCTGTAATTGCGGCTCGTTCCGAAGTACTTGATGACAAGGTTCATCAGAAGTACCGCACTGTACGTGATAACGATCAGGATCGATGCAAATGCGCACGCGATACCATAAGCGCCCTTCTCGGCAAATTCGTTGATCTGAACCGTGATCAGCAGATACTGCGGCGTGACGAGAAGGATGATCGCGCTGATGGCAGTGATGCTTCGTACGAACGCGGTGACCAGTCCGCTCAGGAAACTGTCCTTGATGAGGGGCAGCGTAACTGTCATGAATACTGTCAGACTGTCCGCGCCCATGTCGTAGGCGGACTCTTCAATACTCTTGTCGATCTGACGCAGAGCCGAAATACCGCTTCGGGTACCGGTCGGAAGACTTCGAACGATAAAGACGATGACGAGGATCGCGCCCGTACCGTAGAGGCTCTGCAGGAAACCTGTACGGAACACACCGGCGGAGAAGCCTCGGATATATCCGATACCGAGAACAGTGCCGGGCACGGCCATGGCCAGCATGGAGACTGCCTCGATGAAGCCTTTTGCCTTGAACTTTCTCTTAACAACGAGATAGGAAATGATCATGGACAGAAGGGCTGTGATCGGCGAGGCGACAAGTGACAGGACGAAAGAGTCCTTGAAGGCCTTGAAGCCCTTGTACTTCGTGAATACCTGCTGGAACCATTTTGTTGTCAGGTGGAAGTCATAGCCCCAGGTCTTGAACATGGCTCCGAACGGAACGCAGATATACATCATGACCACGAAAAGAGCAAGGATGGAGCAGCCGATCGTGAGCGGGATCGTAACGCTCTTGTCCTCGATCAGCATCCTCTGGCGGGAAGCCTTACCGGACAGAGTAGCCGTACTCTTGGCCTCAAGATAATACTTCTGCACGATGAACATGAGAAGTGTGATGCCGAGCAGGACGACAGCCATCGCGGAAGCGCCTTCCTTGTCATAGGCGCCTGTGATCTGCAGATAGATCGTTGTCGCCAGCGTATCGTAGGAACCGCCGATGATCATCGGGTTAGCGAAGTCGGCGATCGACTCGATGAAAGTGACCAGGAACGCGTTGCCGAGGCCCGGCAGGACCAGCGGAAGCGTGACAGTCATGAAGACTTTCCAGCGGGACGCGCCCATATCGCGGGCAGCTTCCTCGAGGGAAGGATCAATATTCTTGAGAAGGCCTCGCATCATCATATAGCAGACCGGGAAAAATGTCAGGGTCTGAACGATCGCGATGCCCCAGAAGCCGTAAACGTTATTGTCATAGATATGCAGCAGGAAGCGGGTGATAATACCGGCCTTACCGAACAGCATGATCATAGACAGTGAAAGAACGAACGGCGGCGATACGACCGGCAGCATGGAGACGACCTTAAAGAGACCTTCCATAAAGCGGGTCTTCAGTTTTACATATACTTCGACGTAGGCGAAAAGCAGTCCGATCAGCGCGGACGCGATACCTACGAGGATTCCGACTCTCAGTGTATTTGTGATTGCCCTGCGGAAATTGGACATTCCCATGATCCGCCTGAAAACAGAAAAGCCGATACCCTGATCGGTCACAAAACTGTCCACAAGAAGAATGGCAAGCGGATACAGGATAAATAATGTCAGGAAAGCAATCAGGACAACAATCGTAGTGACCATGATCGGATCCGCGAAGAACTTCTTCCGATCCAGGCTGGCACTCTGATTTTTAGCCATCTTATCTCCTCCTCGTGAATAAAAAAGCCTGACACCTTTCGGTGCCTCCCCAACCCGAACTTCCCTCTCATCAAAAACACAGCGGAAAGGCGATGAGCGGAAAGCTCTGCTAAAAAGAGGGCGCCGCGCTTCATAACACCGCCGCAAAAGGTCCGTATATGAACATGACCCTTATAAGCCGTATTACACCGAAGCAGCGACACCCCCTGTCTCTTTACTTATAGATCTTCAAGCGACATGATCCCTGCCGATGAAAAGCGACAGAAATCGCATATGGAATTTTCAAATGTCTGTCATTCCGTTCCTACGATCATTCTGTCTGGAAACGAGCGTCAGCAGCGCTGCCGAGAGCGTTCATAACTTCCTCAACGTAGGTCGTCGTATTCTCTTTCGCATCTTCAAAGTCATATTCCATGACGTTGTCCGGATCAAGGCCGAAGTCCATTGCCACCTGCGGCTGAGCTGCGTTGTCGATGACAAGGAACTGATAGGAGCCGTTCTCAGCAGCAAGCTCTACGCAGTCCGGGCTGAGCGCGTACTCGATCCAGAGTTTCGCAGCGTTCGGATGCTTGCAGCCCTTGAAGATAGCTGTCGCACCGACCTCAAAGGATGTGCCGGAGCTCGGGATGATGAGCCCGATGTTTCCGTAACCGTTGTCCTCGATCTGTGTGATGCCGTCATGCAGGAATCCGACGCCGATGACGCACTCGCCTGTACCGACATTCTTGGACGGGCCGGAGCCGGACTTTGTATAGACCTGGATGTTCTTGTCAAGGTCGACAAGATACTTGATGCCTTCGTCATGACCAAACTTCTGGATCATTGTGTTGACGATCAGTTTCGCCGTTCCGGCGGTGTTGTAGTTGGAAAGCCAGATCAGGTTTTTATACTTCGCGTCGAGAAGGTCTGCCCAATCCTGCGGAGCATCGATGCCCATACGTTCAAGCTCATCCTTGTTGACCATGAAGCCGAGGATGCCCTTGTAAATACCGTACCAATAGCCGTCCTTGTCACGATAGATATCACTGATCAGGTGCTTTGCATTCTCTGCCTCATAGGCTTCAAGAAGTCCTTCTGCCGCCGATATGTTGTAAGGATCGGTCGTGCCGCCGAACCAGACGTCGCCGGATGGATTGCCGGCTTCTTCCTCGATCTTGGACTGGACT
>JAZRKZ010000390.1:0-10341 GCA_045646565.1 Lachnospiraceae bacterium | reverse complement strand
ATCGAGCACGATATCAGCGAAGAGACCTTCCGTCGTCTCAGGGAACATATTCAAAGAATGCAGGATCTTGATCTTTCGCCGAAAGGCATCCCTTCAGAAGAGTAAGTAACAATCATAAAGGGACTGAAAAATAAGAAACCGCCATAAAAGGGGCTGCCGCGGCAGCCCCTTTTTCTATGTCATTACAGATTCCAAAAACGCCTTATCGGACCAGCTCTCTCCCATTAAGGGCCGCATACACGAGGCGGTCCCCTCCGTCATAGACCAGTTTCAGAGAGAAGAACGGGATTCCCTCGTTCAGAAGCCTGAAAAAGATTTTATCTCCTTCCCAGATATTGAGGTCAAAGACAGCCTCCCGGTCGATCCACATGAGTTCTCCCTCATCGCAGTCGTGGGGTTCGCCCTCAAAGCCGTCCGCGGTAAAGAGCCACATATACTCCGTCACCCCGCCGCCGGACACAAAGGTCACGATTCCCCGCAGGCGAAAGCTCGTGAGCGTGTAGCCGGTCTCCTCATAGGTCTCGCGCATGACGCATTCTTCCGGACTCTCGTCCTGTTCAAAATGTCCGCCGACGCCGATCCATTTGTCCCGGTTCACGTCATTCTTCTTCACCGTCCGGTGAAGCATCAGATATTTTCCATCTTTTTCTATATAGCAAAGTGTGCTTAGCGCTGCGTTCATTTATTCCTCCTTATGATACGACCAGCCGCAGAGAAGTCTGCTTTCGATTCCGGCCGGTCCCGAAGACAGCGAACTGTCTCACGGCAGCATATAATACATGAGACACCCGAGGATCATGAGGATGCCGATGCAGGTCATGACCAGGGTAAATGAGAAATTTGCAAATACAGGCACCACCGCATCCTGCGTCTCCCGCATGAAGATACGAAGCGGACCGGGGATCTCCGGACGGGCGCCTGCCACCGGACGCTCCCGGACTACGGTCTTCCGCAGCAGCACAATGACAAAATCCATGCTGTCGGAGAGCGCGCGGCCGACAACGGTCGCAAGAAGGAGGACCGCCTTTGCGAGCGGCGCAAGGACTTTGTTCTCGCCAAAGAGCGCGGCGAGCGCGCCGAACACGCCTGGTACACGGACGCATACGGACCGAAGGATCAGATTCTCTCCGAACAGTCTCGCGGCAGCGCCGAATACGTCCGGCAGCCATCTGGTAAGAAGCGGTCTGTAAAGTAGATCCTCCAGATCGAGACCCTTGGGCCAGAGATTCACATAACGTCCTTCCCGGATAAAGACACGCCGGACAAGAATCGTATAGACAAGAAGGCCGATTGCAATGGAGATGCCGCCTCCTTTGGGATTTCCGGGCGTGGACGCGCGGGACTCCAGAATTTCTTCGCTGCCGGTCATAAAGGCAGCCAGATTCTTCATGACGGCCGGCGCGCCAAGAAGCACCATATAAAGGGATGCGCCCAGGACCGCGACCATCGACGCCGGATCCATACAGCGCATGTCCGCGTCATATGACGCCTGCCGGTCCGGATCCTCATTTTTCTCAACGAAAACGCAGATAAAAAGCTTCAGCATGTACGCGCAGGTAAGTCCGCCCGAGACGAGAAAGATCCACTCCGCAGTCCGAAGAAGACCGACTGCGTTCCCGCAGGCCGGCAGTTCTTCTTCGATCATCTCGTACAGTACGACGATCCCCTCATGCAGCATCGTCTTTGATATATAGCCGTTAAAGAGCGGAACGCCGCCGATACCGACCGCACCTAAAAGAAAGGCGATCATGAGCGGCTTTTTGTTCCTCCCGTAACCGCGGATCTCATTCAGGTCCAGCGCGTGGATATTCATGACGACGCAGCCGGCGCACATAAAGAGCACGAGCTTGAGCAGCGAATGGTTCACCATATGGAGCATCGTCCCGGCGGACGCAAGATGGGCAGCCTCGCCGCCCCCCTCAAAGAGTGAGTGGGCCAGTACCGTGCTTCCGACGCCGACAAGAATAAATCCGATCTGGGACATCGACGAGCAGGCCAGCGTCCGCTTAAGATTCACGGAGAAGAGGGCCAATAGCGCTCCGAGAAACATCGTGATAACGCCCAGTGTGAATATGATGACGCCGTACGTCAGATTTGTGACCATGGCCCTCGTCGCTGTCATCAGAATTCCGAACACGCCGACCTTGGTCAGGATGCCGGACAGCAGGGCGGACGCCGGCGACGGAGCGACCGGATGGGCTTTTGGCAGCCAGACATGGACCGGGAACATACCGGCCTTCGCTCCGAATCCCGTAAGGATGCAGACGCCGGCAGCGAGGATCCTTCTCCGGCAGTCGGAGGCAGTGAGCGCCGTCTGCGTGCGCGCGGCTGCTCTCCCGCTCTCTTCTGCCAGCTCGATTGCCCTCCGCATATCCGAAAAGTACAGCGTTCCGACCGTATCCTGCATAAGCAGGAGGCCCATAAAGAGGACCAGTCCGCCGATGATCGCGATAAAGAGGTAGGTGTAGGCCGCGCGGATCGCGCCGGCGGTCTCCTCGTGAATGACCCACGTGAACGACGTGAGAGAGAGGATCTCAAAGAACACGAACGTCGTCATAAGATCTGCGGAGAGCATGACTCCCTGCGTCGCCCCGAGCGTTAGGATGACGAACAAAAAGTACCGGTCAAGGCCCTCTCTTTCGTGCCTGAAGTATTCTCTGGCAAACAGCGTGGTCCCCGCCCACATCACCGATGTAATAATACTGTAGATCGCGCGGAAACCGTCCACGGCAAAGTGCAGACCGCCCCAGAAGACCACGGGAATATCGAGCGCCGCTCCGCCGTCCGCAATGACCCGGCGGGCAAGAAGCAGCGACAGGGCAAGACCGAAAAAGGTATATCCGATCACAAAACTGTCGCGCAGGCTTTCGCTTTTCCTGCCCAGCGCGTAGACCGCCGGCGACATACCGATTGGAAGAAATACCAGAAGCGCAATGATCATGGCAGTTTCCTTTCATTAGCTCGTTGAATTTAGGTAATTGCGAAACGGTGTGCTTACGAGGAATTGTATGATCATTCACACGGCTTCCTCGCCAAGAACTTCTAACACTCACACAAGATGTGAAAGATCATTCGCAAAAACTGCGAACTCACTCCGCTCAGACAGCGCGGTTTTTGCTCATTTTCACATCTTGTGTTCATGAAGAAGTTCTAAGGCTCGTGCAGATTGTTTGAATTGTTCATACAATTCCTCCTCGTACTGGGTTTCGCAATTACCTGGTTTATTGAATCAGATCATCCCTCCCGCGATCCGGCCGATGAAGGACATGACCGGGCCGGGAAAAACGCCGAAGAGAATATTGACGGCCGCGAAGAACCCGATCGGCAGGAGTATGCGCCAGCCGGCCTCCTGCATGCCGCCGGAATACCTGTCGGTCCCCCGCATCGGGAAGAACGCGCGCACACTCACGCTCAGCGTATACATGGCGCACAAAAAAGCCGCGGCAATGAGGCACACATCCCCGATGAACCCGACGGTCGTTCCGGAGGCGGCTCCGGCGTAGAGGAGACGCCACTTGCTGATGAACCCGCAAAAGAGCGGGATTCCCACGAGGGACAGCGAACCGAGCGTGTAGAACGCGAACGTTACCGGCATGCGGCGTCCGACCCCGTTCACTTCATAGATGTATTCGTTGCCGGTCACATGCATGAACGCGCCGGCACAGAGGAACAGCGACATCTTGATGACTCCGTGGAACAGCATATGGGCAAGTCCCCCCAGAAGTCCCTCCGGCGTCATGAGCATGACGCCAAAGAGCATGTAAGACAGATTGCTGACGGTCGAATAAGCCAGCCTCCGCTTGAAGTGACGCTCCTTCAGGGCGCACACAGCCGCAAAGACAAGTGTGAAGGCGGACACAAGGACACAGAATTCCCAGATCCGCGTTCCGAGCAGAAAATCCGGACCGTAGGCGTACCAGGTAAGCCGCATCACCGCATAGACGCCCGAGTTGACGACCGCCACCGCATGCAGCAGGGCGGTGACAGGCGTCGGAGCGACGCCGGCCTGCGGCAGCCACCTGTGCAGCGGGAAGATCGCCGCCTTGGTCCCGAAGCCGAAAAAGCCGAACAGGAAGACAACGCGCATCAGTGTGTCGGAAAATACATCCGCGAGATTACCGCCGTAGACGAATTCCCCGCCGCCGTCCAGCGTCGCCATGACAACCGCGAAAAATCCCAGGGAAGCGCCGCCGATACAGTAGGCCGCGTATTGTCTCGCCGCATAGAGACTCTCGTGATTCTCGTAATGCTCGACGAGCGGGATCGTGACAAGTGTCAGCATCTCAAAGAACACGTACATGGTGACAAGGTTGTGGGCAAACGCCACGCCCAGCGTGATCCCATACGTCATCACAAAGAAAGCGAAGAAGACGCCCTTGCGGTCAGCGCGCTCCATATATTCGAACGCGTACAGGAGGACGAAGGGCCACATGACCGAAATCATGCCGGCAAAGAGCATCGCCGGCCCATCAATCTTAAAATCGATGGAGAAGCCCCTGATAAAGCTGTAGATCATGACCGGCTCTCTCCTGCAGCAAATGAGCGCGATCCATACTGCCGCGCTCGTCAGGACCGTAATCAGCATGGCGTACGAATTTCTTGCGCGGTCGGTCCTGAACGGAATCGGCATGATCAGGAAGCCTCCGACGATGCTGACCAGTATGGGCACAAGAATAAACAAAGGTGAAAGCATCATGTAACCTCAGACGATCGTAGTGACAAGTGTTGTTCCGAAGACGCCGACAAAAAGAGCGACCAGGCACAGCAAGACCATCGGGACCCACATGAGCGCCGTCGGTTCCTTGCTGTGCGACGGCAGATCCGCCAGCTGCCCGGACGCTGCGCGGTCCGCCTTTTCCTGTCCACATCCTTCATCATGGCCCGGGAAGAATGCGTCGACAACGACCGGCAGCAGATAGCCCGCCGTGAGAAGGGCAGATATGAGAAGGATGACCGGCGGGAGGACCGCATAAACCCCCATGCCGTCCCCGATGGCGGCGAGGGCGATGTGCCATTTGCTCGTAAAACCGCCCATCGGCGGGATACCGACGAGGGACAGGGACGCGATCAGGAAACACCACATGGTGATCGGCATGAGTCTGCCGATTCCCGTAAGCCCGCTGACCTTCCTTACGCGCAGTTTATAGATGAAAACGCCCGCGCAGAGGAAGAGACATCCTTTTGACGCCGCATGGGCCGCGACATGAAGCAGACCTCCGCGAAGTCCCTCCAGAGAGAGCAGAGACAGACCGAGATTGATATAAGAAATCTGACTGATCGTCGAGTAAGCCAACCGCTTCTTCGTGACTTTTTCGCGGAACGCCATCATGGACCCCATAAAGATCGTCAGCATGCAGAGCGTCATCCATGCGTACTGGACCCAGGTGCCGCGAAGAAGATCCGGACCGACGGAAAAATACACGAGGCGAATGATCGCGATAACGCCTGCCTTGGCGATGATACCGGATAAAAGAGCGGACGCCGGTGCCGGCGCGATCGGGTGGGCTGCGGGCAGCCATCCGTGCATCGGGTACATACCGGCTTTCGTCCCGAAACCGACGATACCGCTAAAGACAGCCACAAGCAGGATCTTCTGGCTTGCCGCAGCCTTCGCCGTATCGAGCACGCCGCCCATGACAAAGCGGGCCTGCGCACTGTAGTAGGATACAAAAAAGACCGCAAGCAGACCGAGCAGCGCGCCGCCGATCGAATAGAAGAGATATTTAAGGGCTGCGCTCACCGCGTCCTTTGTCAGCTCGTGGAGAACGAGCGGCATTGAAGTCAGCGTCGCCATCTCAAAGCACAGATACATGGTGACCAGGTTCCCGGCCATACAGACCGCAAGAAGCGCTCCGAACGATACGATAAAAAAGGCGAAGAACACATTCTCCCGCTCCTCCATCTGCATGTACTCGAACGCATAGAATATGACGCAGGTGTAGAGGATCATGACCATGACCACGAAAAACCTTCCGATGGAGTCGATCTCAAAATAGAGGTCGATCCCCTCGGCAAATGAAAACAACCGTATCGTCTGTCCCGACCGCATGGCTGAGATCCCGAGAATATCCGTCGCAATAACAGTCGCCGCATACCACGGATGCCGGGCCTTATCCTCCATACGGAGAGCCGATATGATAACGCCCGCACAGACGGGCAGAAGAATTGTCGCCAAAATAAGCATGAGTCTCTTGACTCCTTTCACATGTTAAATGCTTGTGCAGATTATGTAAATCGCGTTTGTTTTTGCACATTCCTCTCACGACTGAAGTCACGAGAATCCTGTGTTGAAGATTGAATTGCTCATGCAATTCCTCTTCACACTGAGTTTCGCAATCACCAAATAAAGATATGGAGAATGTGAAAGTGGGAAGCTTTCGTCATTTAATCAAACATCATAAGGCCCTGCTGTATGAGATCCACGACGTAAGGCGCGTTGAGACCGAGGAACAGGTTGGCCGCAGTAAGGACCAGCATGGGAATCCAGTACCGCAGATGCCCCGCCATGTTCTCGGGACGCTCCGACACATCCGGAATATCCGTCCCCAGATTGAACTGCTCCGCGAACTGCTGCGGCGCCGAAATATCCGCGCCGCCCCGGCCGGTCGAATAGATACGGATCGTCGTCCGGATAAAATACAGCGCATTGAGGACTGAACTGACGGCCAGAGCAATCATCGTCAGAAAGAGGATTTTCATGTTGTTCGCGTCGGTGGCTGCAAGCGCGAAGAACAGCTTGGCCGAGAATCCGGCAAATACAGGTATGCCGACCATCGACAGGGCGCCCACCATGAAGAACAGTCCCGCGTCCGGCCGCCGCCTGCCGCTTCCCTGCAGATTTCGAAACAGCAGACTGTCGCCGGAAACTTCCGCAAGGTACGGCGTTGTCAGGAACAGCATGGACTTCGTGATCGCGTGGGCGAGGATCTGGAACATAGCGGCCGTGTAGCCGAGAACGCCGCCGATCCCGATTCCCATATAGATATAGCCGATCTGGGCCGCGGAAGAAAACGCGACCATCCGGTTGATGTTCTTCTTTCTCATCGCCGAGACGGAGCCAAAAATCATACTCATGATGCCGAGGACAAAGATGATCTTTCTAAGAGGCATCGTCTCGAAAATATACGGACCTACCACCCTGTAGTAGATCTTAAAAAGCAGCAGAATATAGGCCTTTGACACCAGAGCGGACAGAATGGACGCGGAGGTGGGAGTTGCCCAGCCGTATGTATCCGGCATCCAGAAATTGAACGGGAACAGGCCGCTCTTGATGGACAGACCGATCGTCAGGACGCCGAGAGACAGGGTAATCGGCCGCATGGCCGCATCCGAGTAAAAAATCTCGGAAATTGTCTCGTGCATAGGCACCATGAGCAGGTGGCCCGTGATGTCGTAGAGAAGGACCACGCCCAGAAGAAAGAGTCCGGATCCCAGCAGATTCAGGCACATATACCGGACCGCGGCGAGCGTCGTTCGTCCGATCTCCCTGACGATCAGTATACCGCAGGAAGTCAGCGTCAGGATTTCCAGGAAGACATAGCCGGTAAAGATGTCGTTGGTCCAGAGCATGGCCATGAGCGCCGCCGTCATCAGGTTGATCAGAACAAAGTACAGATTGATCTTCGTCTCATCTATATCAATAATGAGGAATTTCCACCCGGCAAGAACACTGCACACCAGAATAATGATAAAACTTATGGCCATGAGCGATTCCAGAACGCCGGCCCGGATCTCGTTGCCCCACGGCGCAGGGAACTCGCCCATGACATATGTGAATCCACCGTTCAAAGACGTATACCACAGCACATACGCGAGCATGACGATAAGAACAGTATCATGCAGGAGTGTATAGTATCTGGCCGTCCGCCCCGTCATCATCGTGCAGAGAATTCCCGCAAAAAGGCTCAGTATGATCGTAAAGAGCGGGAAATTGCATATAAAATCCATATTCAGCGATCCTCCGTCTGATGTCTGGAGAGAATATAGATGTCATCCAGATCAAGCGTACGGTATCTGCGGTACAGCCGGATAGCCAGTGACAGCATGACCGCCGTGACCGAGACTGAGACGACGATACCGGTCAGCACAAGTCCGGCCGGGACCGGATTGATGTAAGCGCCTGCGTCCGTCACGCCGCCCTCTATGATCGGCGCCTTTCGGCCCCGTATATAACCCATGGAAGCAAGGAAAAGGAAGATTCCCGTGTCCATGATATTCATACCGATCAGTTTTTTGATCAGGTTCCTGTGGAGCAGCAGCATCGTAAAGCCGATACCGAAAAGAATGATCGCTGCCGCCTCCTCATAGTTAGTGAGCAGAGTATTCAGCATAACACACGTCTCCTTACTGTTTCTGCCTTGTTCCTTCCGGGTTCTTCCCTGCCGGAAGCCGCATGACGCTCTCACCGATCCGCCCTCTGCGGAACAGGCTGTAGAAACCATACATCGTGCAGGCGACGACAAGTCCGACTGCGATATCGAGCGGAAGAATCAGACCGCCGGAGAGGATTGCTCCCGGGGTGCCTTTGGGGATGTGATTCTCGATTTCATTTGCACCCAGAAAGAACACGCAGCCTTTCGCGAAGCTGTAGAAAGACAGCGCGGCAAATGTCACATACGTCTGGAGCTTCAGCGTAAAAAACCTGTCCACGCGGTCAAAACCGAACGCAGAGGTAAAAATGATCATCGCGGCTCCGAGCACCGCGCCGCCGGAAAAACCGCCGCCCGGCGAGTTCTGGCCGTTCAGCAGAATATATATGCCGTAAACAAATATACAGGGAATCAGCACCGTGCCGATCACACGGAGGATCCGGTCGTTCTCACTTGCGAAATACGACTCCCCGATCGTGAAATAATAGTCCTCAAAGCCTGCACGCTGGTTCTTGGCGTCGATCCGCAGCAGGACCATGACGAGAATAAGCGCCGTAAAAAGCACATAGGACTCGCCAAGCGTGTCGAACGCACGGTAGTCGAGGATCATGCCCGAAACGATATTGACGGCACCGGTCTCCTTAAGTCCCTGCTCAATATAGCGCTTTGCGACCACCGTCGCGCGGACATTCTCGACGCCGTAGAGCGGCAGCTGCGCAATAATATACATAAACACCACGATGACGAGGATGCAGCTGATGACCGCGATGACATTGTAGATCCGAGAAAGGCTCCGCCGCTCTCTGGCGATCATGAAGGCCGTCTCCTTGCGGTCGTCGATCTCGCGGGCTATTCGCCGGTCACGCTCCTTGATATCCTCTCTCGAATAGTCATGCGCATGCGTTGTGGCGGTAATGTCGGCCATGAGATCGATGTCGCCGTCAAGCCATTTTTGGAAAGCATTCTTCATGTCGCATCTCCCTTCGTCCCGCGCGGCTTTGTTTCGCCCGGCTCGGAATCATCGTCTTCCAGTCTGATTTTCTTCAGCGTGACAAAGAACAGGATACCTGAGACGCCGGCGCCGACCGCCGCCTCGGTGATCGCAAGGTCAGGGGACTCCATGAGGATCCATAGGAGGCACATAATAAGGCTGTACGACATGAATATGACCACTGCCTGCAGGAGGCTCGGCGTCAGATTGACCGCCACCGCGCACCCGATGAGCAGGATGAGCAAAATTATTTTAAAAATTTCCGAAAGATCCATATTCTATCCTCTTCACAGCCGTTTTACATATTCATACAGTCTCGGGTTGGTATAGTACTCGATCTGGCTCAGAAAATGTGACGATACCGGACTTGTATTCCACATAAAAATGATGAGCAGGGCAAGCTTCAGTACGTCCATAAAACTCCCGGCACTGACCGCTACCGCAAGAACAATCAGAAAAAGTCCCTGCGTGTCGCCGATGCCTGCGGCGTGCAGCCGGTTCATAATAAAACGAAAGCGGCAGTTGCCGATCACGCCCGCGGCAAATGAGACAAGTCCCAGCACAAGGAACACTGCCGTTACCCAGAATCTGATCCATTCCAGCATCCCTGTCATCCCCTTTCTGCGTCGCCGGCTTTTCCGGCGGGCTCTCTGTCTTTCTGCCCTGACGCATCGTCCTCATCCTCAATGAAACCGTGCCGTTTCGGTCTTGCCGGAATATAGACGCTGGCGAGCACAAGGACAGATACAAAACTGAGCATCGTGTAGATGAGCGCGACATCAAGCAGAAAACTCTCCGCAAGATACGCCGCAAGTATCGCGATACATGCAATCGACATCGTACCGATCATATTAATCGAGACGATCCTGTCCGTGACGCCGGGTCCGATGAACGACCGGATCAGCATGACGCCTATAAGGACCGCCAGGATCACAAGCGCACCTGCATACAGGTGGCTGTACGCTTCCGCTACTGTCATAC
>JAZRKZ010000389.1:0-3772 GCA_045646565.1 Lachnospiraceae bacterium | reverse complement strand
GTGGAGATAATACCTCGGCACTATGCAAAAGTATTTTCAGAATCCCAGAAGTTTATAAATCAAATCCATATCTTCTCCCGCATAATATATCCGCTCGGTGTTCAGCCAAACATGATTCTCGCCGCATCTTCCGCCGTCACGCGCTTATCCATAAGATAAAGAAGCAGTTCGTCCGCCGCTCTCCGTTCTGCCTCAGAAATCAGTATGAAATCTGCCTTCGGAATCTCCTCCGACACAGCCTTTGTGATTTCATCGAATCCGCGTCGATTCTTCCGGTAGGCCTGCGAATTATACACCGAGCCATACGGAGAAATTCCACCGGTCACTTCAAGCAATTCTGAACAAACTTCGCCGGACAGTAAGTATTCAGCATATTCCGCTGCCCCCGCATTTTTCTCCTCGCCCTGATCGATAAACAGCATTCCGTCCGTATCGACCCAGTAGACCGCGTCCTCACGATCCATGACCCAGGGAATCGCGCCGACATCAAATGTCACGCCCTCAGTCGCCATCTCGTGGTCTGCGGGCGTCCCTGCATATGCCGCGACCGCTCCGGTCGCAAAATCCATGGCTGCATATGTCTCATGATGCACCATACGGAAATATCCGGCTTCGAAGTTCCCCGCAAAGAATTGAAGAATCTGGTCTCTGGTCATGGCATCCGCAGCGACTTCGGCTGTACCTGCTGCCCCTTCAACTGCCCCGGCCGTACCTGTCGTCCCTTCAACTGTTCCGGCCGAGCCTGACGCCCCTTCAACTGTTCCGGCTGTGCCTGCTGCCCCTTCAACTGCTCCGGCCGAGCCTGCCGTCCCTTCAACTGCTCCGGCTGTACCTGCTGCCCCTTCACCAGCACTTTCTACACCTGAGCCCGCCGGCGTCTCCTGCTCCCGAATCATTGCCATGATATCTCCCTCAAGGTCATAAGCAAGATAGCCCGGGATCCTGTGCTTTGCGTAAACGGTCAGACAGTTTTCCCTGAGCTGCTCGAAGTTCTTCGGGAGTTCCAGCGAGAGCGAATCGTATATTGTCTTGTTGTAGTACAATACCGGCGCTGTTACCGAGACAGGCAGGTAGAAAACGCCTCTTTCATCATCACACACAGTGTTGTGCATGCTCTCAGGAAGTGATTCAATAGTATTATACAGGGAATGCGCATCATCTTCGCTGCTCATATATCGGCGGAGATCCAGCCGCCTTGCATCTTCCGCATATGCCGCTGCCACATTATCGTTCGTAAAAACGACGGACGCTGTCACGCCTTCGCCGTCCTCATTCCAACCTCCGGCCTGTTCATCGATGACCGCCTCATACTTTTCCTGGGAGGCATTAAACCCATCCGCAATTTTCCGGAGTTCTTCGCCCAGGCTCTCATCTCCGTCAAACCCGATTTCAATCTGTATCTTTTCCGACAATGCAATCGACGACTCATCCGACACCGCTGTCACTCCCGGCTCGCTGCCGCATCCTACAAGAAAAAGAACCGTTGTCAGACATATAGCCGCCATCCGGCTTGTTATTTTCTTCAATATTGACTCCTCCTGTGCATTCATCTAGACGCCCCTCGGCGCAGCACTCTCCTCTATCTAAACTCATTCTATTCGCCGCAGACCCGGCACGCCATATATACAAAAATCAAAATAGTGACTGCCCTCCGGGTCGGCAGCAGTCGATTTTTTGAAAATCATGACTATTCTAGTGTTAAAATCCGCTTTTTTCACTCGGTGAGCAGTGCTTTTTCTCAAAAACGAATAAACAACGTGCCGATAGCGAGTTAAACAGCTCATTTTGGGCAGTCGTATTTTTCAAAACGTGCGGTTAGCCACCGACAACAGCTCTTGCCAACTCCAGACTCAAGAAGATAAGACTGATATCGGATTCCATCAATGGCGAACTGAGCTCTTGCCAACTTCAGACCCAAGAAGATAAGACTGATATCGGATTCCATCAATGGCAAACTGAACCCTTGCCAACTTCAGACTCAAGAAAATAAGACTGATATCGGATTCCATCAATGACAAACTGAACCCTCTTAAGGATGCGGAGAGAGAAGTTCAGCCTGCCGGCGGCTTTTGGTCTGAACCGGGTGCCCCCTACCGGCTGTTGTCGGTGGCTAACCGAGTTTTTTCAAAAAATCGACTGCCCAATTCGGCTGTTTTCAATGTCTCTTGACACGTCTTTCGCTCATTTTTGAGTTTGACACTGCTCTTCGGAGAGAAGAACGCGTTTTTGAGCACCTGAATTGAGAAGAAATTGCAAGAATCGACCGCCATCGTTTCCGGCAGCCACTTGCCCATAACACCCACGCAGCACGCTATGTCTATTCTAGTTGCGTTCCCTGCGAAACTCAATCTGCTATTGCACTTTTTTCAAGCTTTTTCAGTAAGAAAACCGTTCAATCAATAAGGATGCACCCAGGATCCCCCGCCTAATCGTCGCAGAGACCGTGATGACGCCAAACCGCCAAGCCGCTGCCAAGATAACGCCAAACCCCCAAGCCGCTGCCGAGATGACGCCGCCAAGATGTCTCCGGTCTTTCAGTGACACCTTCTTGCACAGCAGCCCTTTCCATTTTATAATAGGATTTGAGCATATTCCGCCCGCAACCGACATGGATTAATATACGAGGAGATCCAAGATGGCCAATGATTTAACTGACCTCAATCGTTCAATAGATAGTATCAGAAAAGAAATGCTGAGAGACTTCTTCGGCGGCGACACCACATTAATGAACACGACGCTGAAGAAAGATGAAAAAAAGCCGGCCGCAAAGACCGGCGATAAGTCTTCTAAGACATCCGTGACAAAAAAACCTGCCGCGGGCAAAGACACAGCAGGCAGCACCGGCACGCCGGCAAAGCCGCAGGGGGCAGCTCCCACCGGGCAGAGCAAGCCGCAGGGTGCAGCTCCCACCGGACAGGGCAGGCCGCAAGGGGCAGCCCCCACCGGACAGGGCAAGCCGCAGGGGGCTGTTTCTAATGACGTCTCCAGGTCGGAGGCAAAATCAAGCGGAGCGGCAGCGCCGGCACTGGCGTCGGCAAATGACGACAAGTTCGCCAAAGCGACCGGTCCGCAGAAAAAGCCCAAACAGGCGAAGCCTGAAAAAACCGGCATGGATGAGCTGAACGAGCTTGTCGGCCTCAATGCGGTCAAGAAGGACGTGAAGGAACTCGTCAATCTCGTCAAGACCCAGAAGATGCGCGAGGAACGCGGCATGAAGACCGTCCCGGTATCGCTGCATCTTGTGTTCTCCGGCAACCCCGGCACCGGCAAGACCACTGTCGCCCGAATCCTGGCAAGGCTCTACAAGGAAATCGGCGTGCTCTCCAACGGACAGCTGGTCGAGGTGGACCGTTCCGGTCTCGTTGCGGGTTTCGTCGGCCAGACAGCCATCAAGACGCAGGACAAGATCCAGGAAGCCATGGGCGGCATCCTCTTCATCGACGAAGCGTACACGCTCAACAAAGAAGGCGCCGACTATGGCCAGGAGGCGATCGACACGATCCTCAAGGCCATGGAGGACAACCGCAAGGATCTCGTCGTCATCGTAGCAGGCTATACGGAACTCATGAAGAAATTTGTCGAGAGCAACCCCGGCCTCAAGTCCCGCTTCAACAAATACATCGAGTTCCCGGATTATACCGCAGACGAGCTGATCGCCATCTTTGAGCTCAATATGCGCAAGTACAACTACACCTACAGCTACGAAGCCAAACTCGCAATCGAGCAGATGATCCGCGACCGCGAGGCTGCGAAGGGTGAGAATTTTGCAAAT
>JAZRKZ010000388.1:0-2979 GCA_045646565.1 Lachnospiraceae bacterium | reverse complement strand
ACGACATGGCTACGATCCGCCTTTCCCGCAATCGGCACAGTCGGTCTTTCTTATGGGATAACGCCGTCGCTTGGGGTGGGGTCGCATTTGCTCCTGATCATCCTGATGTTCTTCGGAAGAGTCGGCGGACTCACCTTAATGTTCGCCGCCATCAGCTGCGATGGCACGGAAGTAGCCAAGTATCCGGTCGCAAAAATCCATGTCGGCTAACGGAGGATGACTATGAAATCTATTTTACTAATCGGCGTAAACCGCTTCGGCTCCCTGCTCGCAAGGGAATTCTACTCGAACGGGCACCAGGTCATGGCTGTCGACAAGGATGAGAGCCGGATCAATAAGATCCTGCCGATCGTGACAGACGCACAGATCGGTGACAGCACAGACGAGGCTTTTCTCAGATCTCTGGGCATCAACAACTACGATGTCTGCATCGTGACCATTGGCGAAGATTTTCAGAGTTCGCTGGAGACAACCTCACTTCTGAAGGAGCTCGGCGGCCGTCTCGTTGTGTCGCGGGCGGACCGGGAAGTCCAGGCCAAGTTCCTGCTCAGGAACGGCGCGGATGAGGTCTTAAGTCCGGAGAAGCAGATTGCAGAGTGGGCCGCCATCCGGTACGGCTCCAATCACATCCTCGACTATATTAAACTTGACGAGGATCACGCCATATTCGAGGTACCTATACCGAGGTCCTGGGAGAGAAAAAGTGTCGGTCAGATCGACATCCGCAAACGATACGGAATCAATATCATGGCGATCAAGGAGAAAGGCAGGATGAATCTCTCCGTGACGCCGGATACGATTTTGAGCAGTAAAAAGACAATGCTTGTCTTAGGAGAAAAGAAAGCTATCCAAAGATGCTTTCGTATGTAAATAAGGGAGGAGATATTATGGAAGGAATCGAATTAGTACTCATTATGCTTACAATCTGTGTGGCAGGTTATTTTATCATGCGCCATTTCTGTAAGTTCGTTCATGATATTAAAAACAGCGGAAACGAGTAGGCCGAAACAATAACGCCCTGCCGCATGTCAGGCAGTATACATTTTAAGTAAATAGAGATGTGGCTGTCAGGTTCTATGTGTGGTACTATAGATGTACCGCCTGCGGCTCAAGTCACAAGAATTCTGCGTCAGGGTAACTCTGTCAGCCGGGATATGTCTGTCGCCTGGGATAAATCCGGAAGCCGGGATATGTCTGTCGGCTGGGATATGACTGTCAGCCGGGATAAATCCGGCAGCCGGGATATGTCTGTCGCCTGGGATAAATCCGGAAGCCGGGACAAGTCCGGCAGCCGGAAAACGGCTCACGCAAAGAAACAACAGGAAAGAACGTTATGGATAAACATGTCGATGCAAGTGAACACATCCTCGTATGCATTTCGCCCTCGCCATCGAATCCAAAGGTCATAGCGGAGGCTGTCAAAATGTCGGAGGCGTTCCACGCCACTCTAACGGCGATCTATGTCAAACCGACGAACTACGACGCCCTCCCGGAGAGTGATAAGGCCCGCCTGCAGAACAATATTAAATATGCGGAGCAGTGCGGCGCGTCGATCACGACCATGATCGGGGATGATGTCCCGGTGCAGGTCGCGGAGTACGCCCATATTTCCGATACGACGAAAATCGTCGTCGGGCGAAGCGGAGCGAGAAGACGTCACTTCTGGAGCAAACCTCCTCTGACGGAGCAGATCATCCTGCGCGCTCCGGACGTCGACGTCTATATCATTCCGGATTCCACCACGGACCTGAAGCAGCAGAAAGAGCGGTGGTATGTGGCCGACCAGATGCGTCCGACACTGAAGGATTCGATCATCACTCTCCTGCTTCTCGTCGCGGCGACAGGCGTCGGTCTGATCTTCACTTTGTTCGGCTTCTCAAAGGCCAACATCATCACGGTCTTCATCCTCGGCGTTCTGATCACATCCGCAATCACTGTGAGCCCGCTTTACAGCGCCTTCGGGTCGCTCGCCAGCGTCCTTCTCTTTAACTGGTTCTTCATCGAACCCATCTACAGTTTTCATACATATGAGACGGAGTATGCGGTGACATTTGCCATCATGCTGATCTCCTCTCTGATCACCGGAACGCTGGCCAACCGAATGAAGCAGAACGCCCGGCAGGCAGCCCGCGAGGCTTTCCGCGCGAAAGTCCTTTTCGACACGAACCAGCTCCTCACGAAAGCGGAGAAATCGGACGACGTCATGCGGATCACAGCCCATCAGGTCATCACGCTTCTCGACCGGGACGTCGTGATCTATCCCCGCGAAGCAGGCGGCGCCCTGGGCAGCGCAGCTGAATTCTACCCGCCAAGCTCGGACGGCAATACGGATATTCCGGATGCAAATGAAAAAGAGATCGCCGAATGGGTATTTGCACACCGACAGGCGGCGGGTCTGCAAATGGAGAACTACAGCACCGCCAAAGCCCAGTACCACGCGATCTTTCTGAACCGTCACTGCTACGGCGTCATCGCGATCCGTCTTAACGGAGTGCCGCTGGAATCATTTGAAAACAGCGTTTTCATGTCCATCCTTGGCGAATGCGCTCTGGCTCTCGAGAACCTGCGCAACGCAGAGGAAAAAGAACAGGCTTCCGTGATGGCGCGCAACGAGCAGCTGCGGTCCAATCTTCTGCGGTCGATCTCGCATGATATCCGCACGCCGCTCACATCGATCTCGGGAAATGCGAGCAATCTGCTTTCCCACTACAAACAGCTCGACGATGAGACGCTGCGCCAGATCTTTTCGGATATTTACGATGATTCCGAGTGGCTCGTCGACCTTGTCGAGAATCTCCTCTCCATCTCCCGAATCGAGAACGGGCAGATGGAACTTCATCTGTCTCTTGACGTCATAGACGATGTCGTCGAGGAGGCCCTCCGGCATGTCGACCGGAATATCAACCAGCATCATGTGACCGTTTTGAGCAGCGACGATATTCTGCTCGTCAACATGGATACCGGTCTCATCATGCAGGT
>JAZRKZ010000387.1:0-2669 GCA_045646565.1 Lachnospiraceae bacterium | reverse complement strand
AACTTCTGCAATCTGCCTCTGATTGTTCCGATACTTCTGCTTATTGTCAGCATTGCCTTTTATATCTATGTGCTGGTCAGACGACACAGCTACCGTCAAAAATATCTTACCCGCTCGTCTATTAAAGAAGGCCTTGATAAGATATCCAGCGGACTTTGCTTTTATCTCGAAAACGGCCGTATTGTGCTTGTGAATTACCGTATGGATCAGCTTTGTCACGCCATTGTGGGCAGAGATCTGCAAAACGCCGCTCTTTTCTGGGAGATTCTGACGAAGGGAGAAGTTGTTTCCGGTGTAACAAGACTGACCGACGGCTTCAATCCGGTCTTTCGTTTGCCTGACGGTTCTGTCTGGACCTTTTCGCAAAAAGAGATTGGCGATATCATTCAGCTCTCAGCAAGCGATATCACGAAGCTGCAAGAGATCACCGATGAACTGCAAGAGAAAAACGTTCATCTTGCCGCCCTCAACAAGCGTTTGAAAAAGTACGGTGAAAATGTGGATAAGCTGACACGTGCGCGAGAACGCCTGGAGGTCAAGGCACGAATCCACCGAGACCTCGGGCAGGCTCTTCTTGCATCACGGCGGTTTCTTCTTTCCGAGGAAGAATCACATCCCGAAACGCTGAAAATCTGGCGCGACAATATCGCCATGCTGCGTATGGAAGCCAAGGCCAAAGAGGATGAAGCTCCTATGGAAATGCTCTCCCGTATGATTTCGGCTACAGGCGTGAACTGTGAGTTTATAGGAGAACTTCCTGATAACAGGAAAGCGCAAAAGCTCTTTATTCAGGCTGCGGCCGAAGCACTCACAAACGCTATCAGCCATGCGGAAGCGAAAACATTGACCATAACGCTGACCGAGGAAGAAAAATATTATATTGCCAGATACACAAATGACGGAACTGTTCCGAGAACAAAAACAATTAAAGAGGGCGGCGGTCTTAGCTCTCTGCGTAAAAAAATCGAGAGTGAAGGCGGCATTATGACCGTTGTTGGAAAACCGCACTTTATGCTGACGGTCATCCTCGCCAAAGGAAAGGGTGATATAAAATGATTCGTGTTATGATCGTGGAAGACGATCCCATGGCAAGACAGCTTCTTGAAATTTACATAGACAAAAGCGAAAAATACGAGCTTGCCGTATCCATCGACAATGCAATGTTTGCCGAAGCCTACTGCTACAGCAATTCAGTGGACGTGATTCTGATGGATGTCTGCACCGCAATGAACGCCAATGGCATCGAAGCAGCGGCTGGCATCAAAAAGCACCTCCCCCGTGTTAAGATCATCATTATCACCAGTCATCCGGAATGCAGCTTTATTGAACGTGCACGGGCAGCAGGTGTGGACAGCTTTTGGTATAAAGGCGCCGATGCCGAGGAGATTCTGTCGGTAATGGAGCGCACCCTCGCCGGAGAGAGCATTTACCCCGATACCACGCCGCAGCTGAAGCTGGGATATGCAGGGAGTGATGAGTTTTCCGAAAGAGAGCTTGACGTGCTGCGCCTGGTTGTGGCGGGCGAGACAGATTCTGCAATTGCAGAAAAGCTGTATATCTCCGTTGCAACTGTTAAAACGCATATTCAGAACATGAAGAACCGTACCGGCTTCCGTAACCGGACCGAGCTTGCTGTCAAAGCAAGAGAAAGCGGCCTGATCATCGGAGCACAAAGGAACGAAAACTAACGAAAAAAGTGTCGCCGTAGGGGGCGGCACTTTTCTTTTGAACCCAAAATCATACTTTAGTATGATGACTTTACGGATGCTGTTTTGCTATAATATAACTGTAAAATTGGCTGGATTATCCCTCTGCACGAATTTTCCGTGGGATGATTCGCAAAATACGCATTCCAAAGGAGAAAAAACAATGAAACGCATTATGACAAGACTGATCAGTGTGTTGTTAGTCACAGTAATGTGCTTCTCTGTGTTCCCGGTAGAGGTTTTCGCCTGGGGCAAGATGACGCACGTCTACACAGCAAACATCATTGAGGGACTAACAGCGGAGGGAAAAGGCTCGATCGCCATTCTTGATGGCGGGGACTCTGCTTTTGAGTACGATATCCCCGACGAATATTATGAGGCGATCATGTCCTATCCCGATGCCTTCCGCGCAGGTGCGCTGGGTCCTGACGTATACCCGGATATTTTTACCGGTCAGGTGTATATCCATCCGGATGATGATAAGGACGAATCCAACCCGAAGGATTTTGAGGTCGATTCCGGCATGTGGGTTGCGTATCTTTGCGATGCCGTAAATAAAATGGCCGAGGGTACCGAAGACCGAAAGATGTGTCTTTCCTTTACGCTCGGCTGTATCCTCCATTACTGCGGAGATTTGAACGGACACGATTTTGTCAACACCTTCTCCGGCGGTGCGTTCCCCTCGTTTTTCAGCACCGAGATCTTTAACATAGAGGGTGAACGACTCAACAACATCCTCAGCCACCTGTCCATCGAGAGCTATATGGACGATATCGTCTATCCCACCTATGATGCAAACAGATATGGCGGCGTTGACGGCCCGGACAAATTCATCTCAGGCGCCATGGTCTTCGACGGCAGTCCCGCCATCGGTCTTAATCCGATTTATGAGGGTTATCCACACACTATAACTGAAAATCTGGATAAATTCCAGGCTAAGGTTGAGAAGTCGGATCGTAGCCA
>JAZRKZ010000386.1:0-7964 GCA_045646565.1 Lachnospiraceae bacterium | reverse complement strand
AACGACACGCCGGGGCCGGAGATCTCTGTCAGGCCATAGATATCATAAGCCTTGATGCCGAGGGCTTCCTCGATATCGTGGCGCATCTCTTCTGTCCAGGCTTCCGCGCCGAAGATACCGGCTTTCAGATGGATCTGATCCTGAAGGCCTCTCTCGTGGATCGACTCAGCGAGATACGCGGCGTAGGAAGGCGTGCAGCAAAGGACCGTGGATCCGAGATCGGTCATGAACTGGATCTGACGGTCGGTATTGCCCGAAGACATCGGCAGCGTCAGGGAACCAAGCTTGTGGGAACCGCCGTTGAGACCGGGGCCGCCGGTGAAGAGGCCGTAGCCGTAGCTGACATGGACGACATCGTCCTTCGTCGCGCCGACAGCCACAAGCGCGCGTGCGCAGCACTCATCCCAGAGATTGATATCATTCTGGGTATAGAATGCGACAACACGGCGTCCTGTCGTTCCGGATGTGCTCTGGATACGTACACAGTCCGAAAGAGGTCTTGCCATAAGTCCATACGGATACGCTTCGCGAAGGTCGTCCTTTGTAAGGAACGGAAGCTTATGAAGATCTTCAATACCCTTTATATCGTCAGGCGTGACCCCTTTTTCCTCCATCTTCCTGCGATAATACGGCACATTGTCCCATACTCTTTTCACGCAGTCAACGAGACCCGCGCTCTGCCATTCAACGATCTGCTCACGGGAAGCGGTTTCCTTCTCCGGAGAAAAATACTTGCTCATAATAATAGCTCCTCTCTCTATGAATGTACTGCAAGGAATTTTACCACTTTAAAGCGCCATATTGCAAGAACAAATATGACATTTCGCATAAAAACATTTATATTTCCCCAGGACGCAAGTATATATACCGCTACAGTATCCTGCTTATCTGTTTCCGCGCGTCATTCCAAACTGGGCGTCGGGGATTTACTGGACAGCAAAGATGCGATAAGATGGACTTATGAGGATGACGACGGACCTTTTACTCTGTCCGGTATATATAATGAAAGCTTCCCTCATAATCAGTATAAAACATGAGGTGACCCATGAATGCAACCATATCAGTCTCCGCAGGGGAGATACGCGAATTCTATCATTCAGCGATAAGAAAGCTCGACTTCGACCCGGACCGTGCGCGCACACTGTCCGAGATTTTTCTGGCCTCTCTGGACCATCATGCGCTGTCCGTACTCTTTGACCGCATAACTTCCGGGGCTGTCGACCCCAAAGCGCTGCCCTCTCTGGTGAAAAAAAGGCGCCGGGCAGTCATGATCGACGGTTCACGCACCGAGCCCCACCTGACGCTCCTGCTGGCAGCTGAGACGGCATGTGAGACCGCGGCGGCAGAGGGCGTTGCCCTCACTTGTCTTTGCGGGCTGCTCCCTGTCGGCCGACTCCGCATTTACGAAAAAGTTGCCGCGGCCCACGGCCTCATCGGCTCTGCCAAAGAGGCCGTATATGAAGCCGGAACCGACAAAAAAATGACCCACAGCTTTCTTGCTGTGGATCCGGGGCATTTCGGTGACCGTGACCGGACGACGTCCCTCATGATCGAGTTTGCGCAGCATACGGGAAACCCGAATGCGAGAGCCCCCCGGGCGATCGATCCCGGCTTTGAGAATGAAGGCACGAGCCGTACCTACACCGGCGTTCTGACCGCAGTCTATAAAAACAGGGACCTCATCGAAGTCCCTGTCTCCGTCATCCCTTTATGGAACGAGATCGCCGCTGCGCTGGAGATGAAAGAGCCCTTCCCTCCCGGCTGAAACAGAAGATCCTGCGCCCCTCTCTCATGAGCCGGAATACATACCGAGAGCCTCAAATGAGTGCCGTCTTCCCAAACCCGAGCGGCAGCATCTCCCTCAGCGTGAGTTCTTTTGTCTCACCGCGTTTATTTGCCAGTATCACGCGAAATGTATCTGCTTCACAGAACTCCCAAAGCACCTGACGGCAGGCCCCGCAGGGCGCGCAGAAACAAGAGGCGTCACCGTCTCTCCCGCCGACGATAACGATGGCGTCGAACTCGCGCACTCCCTCAGCGACCGCGCGGAAGATGGCAGTCCTCTCCGCGCAGTTCGTCAGGCCGTAAGATGCGTTTTCGATGTTGCAGCCTCCGTAGATTTTTCCATTTGCGCCGAGAAGCGCCGCACCGACCTTAAAGTGACTGTACGGTGCGTACGAATACGCGAGCATCGAAAAAGCCTCATCGATCATTTCTTTTTTAATCTGTTCGTCCATACAGCTCTCCGCTCAAATAGCAGTCTCAAGAGCAAGTTCCATCATCTTTCTGAAGGAAATCTGACGTTCCTTTGCGTTCAGCTCCCTGCCGGAATAGATCTCATCGGAGATCGAGAACATCGCGAGCGCGTTCTTTCCCCAGCGGGCTGCGTTCATATACAGCGCCGCCGCTTCCATCTCAAGGCAAATGATGCCCATCTTGCTCCACATTTCCGGAACTTCCATATCCATGTTGTAAAAAACATCTTCAGACAGACAGTTGCCGACAACGATCTTCGTGCCGATCCGTTCTGCCGTCTTCGCGCACTTATAAAGCAGATCCCACGACGCGATCGCAGAAAAATGGCCGTTCAGACCGTACTGATTCTGCCACGCAGAGGTCGTGCTGGCGCCCTCGGCGACAACGATGTCATTAATGTGAACATCCTCGTTGATGGATCCGGCCGACCCGATGCGGATCAGGTTCTCACATCCGTAATAATTGAAAAGTTCAAATGAATAAATACCAATAGACGGCATGCCCATACCGCTGCCCATGACGGAAATTTCCTTACCCTTATACGTTCCGGTAAATCCGAGCATATTGCGGACGCCGTTTACCTGACGCACGTTCTCAAGATACGTATCCGCGATGAACTTTGCTCTGAGCGGATCGCCCGGCAGCAGACATGTCTTTGCGAAATCTCCCGGCTCAGCCGAAATATGGGGTGTTGGTGTGTGTGCAATGTGTGCCATAATGTCCTCCTTTATCAGTTTTACTTTTCATACTTCCTGACAGTTTTTAACGCCTCGATCGCCACGCGGATACAGGTATCCGTGTCACGGACCACCGGATTTTCGAGACCGAGTCTCGCTCTCTCCTGATTCGCCATGACCAGCATGATAGCGCCGACACGGACATTTCTCGCAGCGCCGGCGATAAACAAAGTGGCGGCTTCCATCTCTGACGCGAGACAGCCCATGCGCACCCAGGCTTCCCATTTGTTCTTAAGCTCATAAGATACCGGCATTTTCTCCGGCTCATGCTGTCCGTAGAACGCGTCTTTCGACTGAACGACTCCGACGTGATACGGAATGTGCATATCTTCCGCTGCGCGTGTCAGCGCGCTCGTAACATCAAAGTCCGCCACTGCCGGGTATTCGATCGGCGCATACTCACAGCTCGTGCCATCCATACGGATCGCTCCCGACGCAATGACAATATCGCCGCTCTTCACCTTCGTCTGCATGCCGCCGCAGGTGCCGACGCGGATGAATGTATTTGCACCGCATCGGACCAGCTCCTCGAGCGCGATGGCAGCGGAAGGCCCGCCGATTCCGGTCGACGTGACGGAGACCTTCTTATCCCCCAGCATACCGGTATACGTGATGTACTCCCTGTTATCTGCAATGAGGACCGGATCGTCAAAATACTTTGCGATCTTAGCGCAGCGCTTCGGATCGCCCGGCAGGAACACGACCTCGCCGACTTCTCCGGGAGCCACCTGAATATGATACATCTTTTCCTTATCTTGCGAGTAATTAATCATATGCGCCTCCATTCCACCGCCCGGCGGCTATTCTGTTGCTGACCGATCATTCTGAGCTCCCGTTATCTTCCAAATGCGAGGATCGTAATTGCAAGACTTACCAGACCGATCGGGATCATTATAATCGCCTTCCCGACGCCCAGGTATCGGTTCACCCTGAACGCGTCCGGATGATAAATATGTTTCCAGATCGTATATGTCTCACCCGGTACATAACTCTGTGCATCCTTGACGCTCAACTTGTCCTCGGATACCCCGGGAGCCTCCACGCCATGGAGATTGATCTTGAACAGCAGCTGCCTTCTCTCGGTCTCTTTCCCGATCGCCTTCTTATTGCGGACCGGCTTTTCAAATACGGCCTTATCCTTCACTCTGTAAAAGAAGAACGGCTTGATGATAAAGCTCACTCCGCCCATGATCAGGACGATTGAAATAAAAAGAAGTATAAAACCGACTGACTGAAATAAATCCATACAACTATCCTCTCTTTACACGCGCCTTCTATCACAAAAGGACGTTTTTCTCTTTTAAAGTCCGGCGATGAATGTCAAAGCATCCCTCATGCCGCTGACGAGACTCATCTATTATCGCACAAATTGTGTATCATGCCTATACTAAGGGCCGAAAAAACACTTACGAACCGTTTTTAGAATTTCATCCAGAAATTTTTAGATTTACTTTATAAATTTTATATTTTTTTCAGCCCACGTACAAATTCGTTTCACATTTACCCTGTATAGTATTTATCAGATAGAGAAACAACCACTCACTATCTCCCCCCTCATTAAGAATAAGAGAGAGAGACCTTGGCGGGTCTCTTTTTCTTATGTCAAAATCTATATTCTCTGTTCACAGACTCCTAGCAGACAGCATTTTTCACAGTACGGCTTTGTCCTCGCCGTGCATACTTCCCGGCCGTGCAGCACCATCCTGTGGCAGAGAGCATTTCCCTCCGCGGGCGGTATGATTTTCCAGAGAGCCATCTCCACTTTCTTCGGTTCCTTTATTCCATCGACCAGACCGATCCGGTTCGAAAGCCTGATACAATGTGTATCGGTAACGATCGCAGGCTTGCCGAACACATCTCCCATGATGAGATTGGCGCTCTTGCGGCCAACGCCCGGCAGCTTCAGCAGCTCTTCAAAAGAATCCGGAACATTACCATGATATGTATCCCTCAGGATCCGCATACATGCGCTGATGTCTCTGGCCTTGCTCTTTCCCAGACCGCACGGGCGCACGATCTCTTCAATCTCCTCCGGCGTCGCTTCCGCCAGCGCGTTCACGTCCGGAAAACGGGCGTACAGATCTTCCACGACAACATTGACCCTGGCGTCCGTACACTGGGCCGCCAGGCGAACGCTGACGAGGAGCTTCCATGCCTCGTCGTAATCCAGGGTGCAGTCCGCATCCGGATATTCCGCTTTCAGACGCTTTATTACCTCTAATGCGAGTTCATTCTTATTCATAGATCCGCTCCTTCTTTGTTCTCAATATTATACCACAGGATAAGAACTCTGTCATATCACTGATTTATGGCGCAGGCGGTCCGAAAAAGTCCCGAAAGCTTGTATAGTATTTAGAACAATGAACTTTTTCAAAATCACTTGACAGAAAGGTGCTTTTACTGTATACATGTGTCTTGTCAGGAGTAATTACATCTCCACCGAACAGAAAGGAAGGTAAGGCTCATGGATAAAATCAAGGCTTTCCTGAAACGCAAAGATATCGAAATCTCTGTCAAACGTTACCTGATCGACGCACTCGGCGCAATGGCGCAGGGTCTTTTCTGCTCGCTGCTCATCGGAACCATCATCAACACAATCGGCTCACAGTTCCATATCGGATTATTGACAACTCCGGTCGCTACCGTTGCGGGCGCGGATTATACAGTCGGCGGTCTTGCGACCGCTATGAGCGGCCCCGCGATGGCAGTCGCCATCGGATCGGCCCTCCACTGTCCTCCGCTCGTATTGTTTTCGCTGATCACTGTGGGATTTGCATCCAACGCCCTCGGCGGCGCCGGAGGCCCGCTGGCAGTTCTCTTCATCGCGATCATCGCTTCCGAGATTGGAAAAATGGTCTCCAAGGAAACCCGCGTTGATATTCTTGTCACCCCGCTCGTGACAATCGGCGTCGGCGTCGCTCTCTCCGCATGGTGGGCTCCCGCTCTCGGCAAGGCGGCTATGCATGTCGGCGATTTCATTATGTGGGCTACCGAGTTGCAGCCGTTCCTTATGGGCATCCTTGTATCGCTCATTGTCGGCGTTGCGCTCACCCTGCCGATCTCCTCGGCCGCAATATGTGCGGCTCTCGGTCTCACAGGTCTCGCCGGCGGAGCCGCTGTCGCGGGCTGCTGTGCGCAGATGGTCGGTTTCGCGGTCATGTCCTTCCCTGAGAACAAATGGGGAGGGCTCATCTCCCAGGGCATCGGCACATCGATGCTGCAGATGGGCAACATCGTAAAGAATCCTCGTATCTGGATCGCCCCCTGCATCACAAGTATGATCACGGGCCCGATCGCCACCTGCGTCTTCCGTCTTCAGATGAACGGCGCTGCCGTCAGCTCCGGTATGGGAACCTGTGGTCTCGTCGGACAGATCGGCGTCTATACCGGCTGGGTAAATGATATCGCCCAGGGCAGCAAGGCAGCCATCACAGCCGGCGACTGGATCGGACTCATCATGATTTCTTTCGTACTGCCGGCTATCCTCTGCCCACTCATCAATGCGGTCCTCTGCCGCATCGGCTGGGTAAAGACAGGCGACCTTGCCCTTTCCTGATAAGACACTGTCCACACATCGCACGGCCTTCCCGCTTTATAGCAGCCAGTGAATGATCAGGAACAAACGAAACGTATAAGAATAAGGATCCGGGAATCTGCCAGTCGCGTAGATTCCCGGCTCTTTTTTCTGGTAGAGCCCTGCTTCTATTTATATCCACCTGGCTGATGCCATTCGAAATACTGCTATTTATTTATTAAATTTATTTAGCAATACGGCATAAAAAACCTCTATCGACTAAAAAACACGAACTGTTTGTAATTTTGTACATAAAATTTCTGTTTATGCCTTGAAATGTAAAGAAATAAACAGTATTATATAGTTGACAATGTAAAGTTGATAATCTTTCAGATGACAATATTCGGTTTTTTCCGGTGGCGGCAAGCCTCATCATTGCCCAACTAACCAAGCTTACGCACCCGAGCTAAAAACCCCTTGCCCGGCGTAAGAGCAGCCCGTCCACTTCGGTGGACCATCTGCTTGATTATACGGGCGTTCTTCCGGGATCCGCACAAGGTTTTTATGTTTTCCTCCCGCGTTTGACTATTGATAGCTGCTTTTGTATAATTCAAAGAACAGAGTACATTTGCCGGACAAGGCAGCGTCTCGAAAGGGGATTTATGGATAAAGAACTACATCTGATCACAAAGAAAAAGAACGGACTCCTGGGCCTGGTCTTCAGCAGGACCGGCGTCATCATCCTGCTTTTTGCACTGGCCCTGCTGGCTTTTCTGTCTGTTGTTAACTGGTTCGCCGGACTGATCGCGCAAATCACGGCAGGTATCATGGTCTTCAATGCAGCCACCATCATTTATCTCGTGAATACCGGCATGGACTCCTCGGCAAAAGTCACCTGGGTCCTGGTCATTGCGGTCACTTCGATTTTCGGAGCGCTCTTCTATCTCTATACAAAAGTATCTCTCGGCGGCTTTAAGAGGAAAGGTGAACTGAGCGGCCTTATCGAACGGCACAAAAACGATGTCCGACAGGACGAAGACGATCTTCAGAGCCTTAGCATTGAAAGCCCCGAAACCTATGACCTGCTCACCTATCTGAACCGAAGCGGCACCTTCCCTGTCTCAAGATACAACGATGTCGAATACTATTCACTTGGCGAATACAAGTGGAAAGTCATGCTGGAAGAGCTGCGCAAGGCAGAACGTTTCATTTTCCTTGAATACTTCATCGTCGAGGAAGGTAAAATGTGGGGGACCATGCTCCACATACTGAAAGAAAAGGCGGAACAGGGCGTCGAGATCCGCGTGATGTATGACGGCACATGCGCATTCTCCACACTTCCCTACAATTATCCGGAAATGCTGGCGAAAATCGGCATCAAAGCCAAAATGTTCGCTCCTCTGAAACCTTTCGTGTCAACACATTATAATTACCGTGATCACCGCAAAATAGTTGTC
>JAZRKZ010000385.1:0-5837 GCA_045646565.1 Lachnospiraceae bacterium | reverse complement strand
ACGCCGTTCTGCCACCAGAAGCCCTCCAGCGGAGGGACGACGTAATCGAAATAACCCTCGATTCGGTGGTCGCCCAGCTTGCTCATCTTGATCGTAAAGGCAATGCCGTATAGAAGCCCAATGGCCTGCTTGTACGCGCCGTCTTCTTCGTTGGGATCCCCTTGGCCACGAACGGCGATGTAGTTCATGCTTGGCACGGTTACGATGGACGGCGTGTTTTTCGGAAGATAGAACTCTTTGTATTCTTTCTTGAAATCAAAAGCCATTCCCAATCTCGCTTTCATAGTCATCATCAATTATAACGACCTGCTCACCAGCTTGCACAAATCCGTTTATGATTTTATCGTTCTCTTGCGTAAGCCATTCTTTCGTGCAATAAGAATCATCTATTCTTTTCTCAATAGCATTTCCGTGATCTATGATCTCAGCGAAATGTGATGAGATATAGTTTTCTGACATTGAAAGGCATATAAATTTGATGTTGGTCAGATACGAAGCATCAAAGTCTTTTCGCCATTCATATGGTATATAGCACCCTTCAACGATAAGGTTCTGCTGGTTTTCGATTGCTGTCTTTACCATTTCCCTGACAATAGGCCATAAGTACTCCGTAAGTTTGTCATCATCTTTCGGCGTGAGTTTGGTATTTCCACTTCGGATCAAACCCATTTTCAAATGATCTACAGATAAATATGGGTATTGGTATTTTTCCAGCATACGTTGTGCTAAAACAGTCTTCCCTGTATGGGAGGCTCCGGTTATCAGAATAACCATTTTCGTATCCTTTCCGAGTTTTTATTTGCAAGATACTTAAGAATAGAACATCACTTCATACTGGAATTTGTTGATCTATAACCTCTCCATGAATGCAAACTCTACCCTCATCTGGACATTTAGCATCAAATACTTTTGCACGTCCTTCTCCATAATCAAGTGAAGCTCCATTCTGTAGCGCATAGACCGAAGGATATATGTTATTCCATAGTTCATGGCATAAAGGTGGGCACAAATCTTCAACTATGAATTCCTGTCCTTTTTTGAAATACCCACATCTACATTTACTCTCTGTAATTGTAAGCTTAACTTTTGTCACTGATATTCTCCCTACAAATTCTGATTTGGGAAACCACTTTCCTATGATCCTGTTCTGATCAAGTGTCCTTCTTGTATCGACGAGAATGTCGCCAGCGTGCTGATGACCGCTCCACTGTACTTCAGATCAATGAATGTCAGTGTCAGCGGAAGAACGAACAGCAATATGCCCGTCACCTTATTCATTGCTGTATGCAGGACAACCATTTCTTTTCGCATTACATACCCGGAAATCAGATTGATCGCCTTGATCACGGCAATAACGATAATCCAGATGATAAGCCACTTTGGTACAGGGATGATCGGTATCAGCTTTATCAGACATACGACTGTCAGAATAAAATCCGCGGCTGTATCCAGTTTCGTTCCGAACTCACTGACAGTACCCGTTTTCCTCGCGACTGCTCCATCTGTCATGTCACTGATCCCCGCAGCAATGTACAGAGTATAAAACGCCGATGAAAACGCCGGAATGAACAGCAAAGCTATGCTGCAAATGATCCGGGTGCCGGTGATGATATTTGCCATATTACACAGGCGTCCCCACTTCGATCAGGTTCCCGTCCGGATCATAGAAACGTATGACCTTCTGTCCCCAACTATGCGTCATCAGACGGTTCACATACTTGACTTCAGGATAGTAACTCTCCAGTTTTTCAACAAAGCTTTCAATATCCGATTCTTCAAAATACAGTTCGCTGGAATTGTTCTCCGAGATAATCTCCCGGCCAAGAAACTCCGTCCAGTATTTCTCTTCCTGCAGAACAAGTCCTTCTGTCAGGATCATGTTTCCATCATTATCGAGGATCAGCTCAAGACCAAACAGGTCATGGTAGAACTGTCTGGCTTTCTCAATGTCCCTAACAACAATCAGCACATTCTTCAGTTTCATTGATGTTTTCTCCTAAATCAACAATCTCGTATTTATACATATCTCCTCCAACAAATTTGAACTTGTCGCTCATATTCCTCTTATGTGGTCATCCATATTCGCCTTTATCACATAGCTTCCGTGCTCCGTAATTTCCCAAATGTGGAACCCTGTGTCGGCTGTACGGAAGAAGCAGTTCTCTCTGATCGGCATGTGAAGCAGAGCACCGTACAACTGGTTCACCATGCCCCCATGCGTCACGATCGCTATGACGGACTCTGAACCGTTTTCCGAAAGCACTCTCAGCAGTGCGTTTTCGGCTCTGCTGCGGAATTCAACCTTGGATTCCTGACCGTACACCGCCTGATCAATGGGGAGGTTCTCTACGTGAGGATAAAGCCGGTCTGCCTCTCCGTGGGAGAGACCTGCCAAGAGTCCGTTGTTGAATTCCATCCGATCCGGATCAAACGCAATCTCGATTCCTGTCTCATCGGACAAGTGCTCCGCAGTTTGCGCCGCCCTCTTGAGCGTGCTCGCGTAAATACGTGTAACCTGATAATTCCGGACCACATATTTTGCCATGGCGGCAGCCTGCCTATGTCCCTTTTGAGTCAATTCAAAATCAGCCCTGCCCTCGTGAACATCCAGAATATCTGCTTCGGATTCGCCATGCCTGATAACTAAAAGAATCATTTTGATTTCCCTCGCAAAACCTTAATCTGTTAATCAGAATCAATCTCAAATGAACTGTTAAATCGTTCTCTGTCAACGCCTGTTTCATTTGCCACATAATCTATGAACTTTTGATAGTTGTCATCGTTAAATTCGGTTTTTGCATATAAGCTCTCTAAAAAGATGCTGCCGTCCGGCTGCGCCGTCCCGACAAATATATAATTCTTGCCTTTTTCGGGAAGACCATCATCTTTCATGGTGTCGCCTTCCATCAAAACAAGTGTGCCGTCATTCTCGTAATATGCCGGATATACTGCTGTTATTTCTTTTACTAAGTTTCCCTTTAAACATTCACTGATGCAAATATCATACTCCAGCCTTTTGTTTCCGCTTAGAAGAGTCACAGGAATCCCATCTGACAGCGTGCTGCCGATAAATACATAATCAGCAAATCCGATAATGTAATACGGATCTGTCTCTTCAGGCATAGCGACGTGATCATATTTTATTTTGCCGTTCGCTGTGTCGGCTGAACAACCAGAAAGCAAAAGTCCAAGTAATGCCACGGCTGAAATGATAAGAAGCGACTTCTTTTTTAACATATACATGATTGCTCTTTCCTGACGGTCTTCTATCTACATACTGTCCTGAAATACCGCGGCCCTTCCTCCCCAACAGTACCGGTCGGGAGAAAGCCGCACTTTTCAAGAACCCGCTGGGAAGCTCGGTTGTCCGGCTCCGTTTCTGCCTCCACACGAGTTACGCTGGGGTGCTGCAAAGCCCAGTTAACAGCTGCGCCGACTGCCTCGGCAGCATAACCTTGGCCTTGGTATTCTTCGAGAATACCGTAACCGATCTCTGCCATACCGTTTGCGTCGAGCCCCTTAAAGCACAGATCCCCGATGTGTGTTCCGTCCCGAAGTTCAATCACCCACATGGCGAACCATTCCCATTGATCAGGATGCCTCAGGCAGCCCTCCAGCATCTCCGTATATGCCTTTTTGAGTTCTGCGTCCGTTTCGGCGGCAATAAATGCCTCCATTTGCTCTCGCATGGCAGGATAGATATTTAAACGTCTAGTTTCTGTTATCATACTTACACCTTCCAGTAAAACGAATAATGCAAGTCTTCCCTGAAGCCTAGCTTTTCGTAGAACTTCATTTCCGAAATGACATAGGCCTGCTTTGCGCCAATGGCCTCGGCTCGATTCAGCGCCTCATAGATCACGGCTTTTGCAACGCCTTTTCCTCGGAAGGATGGGACGGTGCAGACCGGCTCCACGTAAGCATAATTCGTATTTTTATGGAGCCACAGGCAACAGCAGGAAACCGGCTCTCCAGAGGAGGTCATCGCCGCCACGCTCAGATGCCGATTGAAATGAGGCCTGATCCGAGGAATGATCCGTTCGGCTTTTTCAAACTCTGACTGATCATTGCCGTGGTCAAATCCTTGCCAAAACAGCCACTGGATGGCATAGGCGTCCGTCTCGGGATCCAGTTCTGCAAACTGTAATCCCTCCGGCAGCTCCGCAGAAAACAACTTTTCCAGATCGATCGTCATAACCGTCTCTGATTGATCGGCACGGACAAAGCCAGCCGCCTCGGCCGCTTCGATCTCCATGAGATTATCGTCACAGACCGCAACCCCGAGACCCGCGTCATCCCGCAGCTCCCGCCAGGCGTATGCTAAAACCTCCGGATACAATGCGCCATATTCCGGCAGCACGCCGCAGAAGGCTTCTCCGAAATACATATCGTAGATCGCAGCACCGATAACCCTGTCATGATCAACCCACAGACCTATAGAGGATATCAGACTCTTGTCAAACTCGGGATGCTCGGCCATCCATTCAAACCTGGCCCAATTCCAGTTGATGTGTGTTCTGTCGTGTTCGCTTAGCTCGATCAGAAAATCACATACAGCCTCATAATCCTCTTTAGTGTACCTACGAAACTCCATATGGTTATACCCTCTAATGCTGTTTCAAATAATCCTCAGAATCCTGCGTCCGGGACCAGTATTTAATCCCCCAATTATCAAAACTCCACTCATCCATATAGTCGTTGCATTCATAGTCTATGTACCAGATAAGCCCATTTCGCTCGACGAAGTTCGTGGGGAAGTAATCGATATTCAAGCCGCACGCTTTTGCCTGCACTGCCATTTCTCTGACCTGCGGCATATACGGCTCCACTGAAATGCCGTCTTTCACGAGGTCAAACACGGTTTCGCCCTCGATGTACTCCTTTATGATCCGCTCCGCGTCCGTATCCACGGCAAGCATGGCGGGGATACGGATACCGGCGTCTTTCAGTCTCTTATAATCGCGGCATTCCGCTTCGATCTTGTTCCCAAATGTGTAATAGTCGCAGGGCTCATGGTGGATCTGTTTGAGCACGACCTGTTGTCCATCGCACTCCGCAAGATACGAATACCCGCCCTTGCCGTGCCCAAGGAGCCGGATGAGGCGGTACGTCTTCCCGCAGACTGTAAGGCAATCATTCATGGCAAGCATCAAGTATCTCCGCCTTCTGTTCCGCACCGTAGCGGCAGAAGAGGGAAAGCACGATCATCATGACGCCCAGACCCACGGAGGAGAACTCCCCAATGGACAGTTTATCAATGCCGGGATAGACGTTGTCAGCGATGGAAACGCCGATCGAGCAGATAATTACCGTGCCCAGAGGGATGGCAATGGTCAGGATGCCCAGGCGCATAAGCTCTTTCGCGCCGCGCAGGGTGAAAGGCTCTCCGTCGGCCAGTTCATGTTTAAAATAGACCTCCGCAAATTTGCAAATCACTGCCTCTGCAGCGCAGAAGATCAGACCGACCGCCATGGAGACATACAGGGTAGGCATAGTCATCCCGGCCTCATTTTCAATCATGCTGTGGATGGTGACGCCGCCAAGCTTGAACGTCTCCGCGCCGATTGCCAGACTGACGATGCCGGCGATACAGCCGCAGAATCCGACGATGCAGCAGACATAGATGATCTTGCTGAAGATTCTCCCGATTTTGGCTAATACCTGGATGGTTTTCAATGTGTTCATGGCAATCTCCTTAGACAACTTCAAATTCTTCGCATACCAATTGTATGCTTTCATCGAATTCCTGATGGATCGTTTTCAGTTCCTCTGTGAAAAACTCTTTGTGCACCTCTCTCCAATACGCCAGAGAGCGATCTCCTTCGCCCTCCAAATAT
>JAZRKZ010000384.1:0-12782 GCA_045646565.1 Lachnospiraceae bacterium | reverse complement strand
TTCAGACGGCAGAACATGGTATGAGATCGATTCTCCGGACCACGGCTGGATGGCAGGAAGAATCCTTGGTCTTCCGGAATAATCTAATACGGATCATCCATCGGACATAACATATAGTTTTTAAAAAAAGCATCACGGTTTCTATCATTTACCGCAAAAATGAAAGGGAACCTTCCTCAGCATACACCTCAGGAAACAACAGGCGGCGCAGGGTCGATAAGACCTGCGCCGCTTTTCTGCTCTCCCTGAGTATATGCTTTTATAGCTGCTTCTCCAGCATCGCGACAAGCATCTCAAGCCCCGCACGGTCATCCTCCGTGAATCGGGCGGCAGAGGGGCTGTCGATATCAAGAACGCCGACGACCTTTCCATCCTTATGCAGCGGGATGACGATCTCAGAGCGGGAAGCGCTGTCGCAGGCGATGTGTCCCTCAAACAGATGCACGTCCGGGACGAGCTGGACGGCGTCTTTTACGGCCGCGGTCCCGCACACGCCCTTGCCGTACGGGATTTCCACGCATGCGGGATTTCCCTGGAACGGACCAAGGATGAGCTTATCTTCTTCAGAAAGATAGAAGCCGGCCCAGTTGATGTCTTCGAGAGTTGTGTAGATGAGGGCGGAGACATTTGCAAGATTGGCTGTTCGATGCGGAACATCCCGGATGAGAGCCTCGGCCTGCCCGGTGAGCAGTTCATAGTCTGTCTTTGTCATGAAGGTATCCTTTCCGGTCGCGGAATCCGGCTCACAAAGTCCGAGCGCTTCCGTAAACCTTATTGTGAAAAAATGTACTGCCGACGCCAAGGCGCCAGGCAGTACATAGGACAATATCGTTGATCTTCAACTTATATTATATTACCAAACCTTCCCGCTTGTCGATATAGTCGAAATCGAAAGCGGTACTTTAAAGGATAATCAAAAAGCAACTGCGTACATGACCCTCCAGGCATCATGCTCCAAGCGGCGTGATTCTTGTCTTAAGGTACTCATCATGCGTCAGAACACGAATTTCACCCGTCGTCGGGATACCCAGTTCGCGGGCCAGGATCTCGGCTGTCTTGGCGGCGCAGATGCCGGTATAATAGATGCACTGGGCTTTATGCTGGCCCTGAGACATGTCGAATTCTTTCGTCAGAACACGGCAGCAGGCGACCTTCTTGGTATTGTTCTCCCTGAACCAGTCATGCAGCTCTTTCGTCATGCTCAGACATTTGACAACTTTGGGGTCCATCGGGCCTTTCTGTTCAGAACGACCACAGATCATGCCGATCGCCAGTACGCCGCCGTTAAGAGCGCCGCAAATGCAGCCGGATTTGCCCACGCCGACAGCCATACCGGACGCCATGCCGATGAGTTCACGCGGCGCGTCCAGCTCGAACTGTTCAATAATGGTTTCCATGACAGCCTCACAGCAGAAAAATCCTTTGCGGAAAGACTCCTCAGCCGCCTCCTGAACTTTGGTCAGATCGATTATTGTCGCTTTGCTTTCCATCATTTGTCTCCTTTCCGTAAAAAGATGCGGAATGACCGTGGCCATTCCGCGCAGGCATCCTTTATTTGCTGAATTCTCTGTGTTTATTGACTTTAAAAAGTCTGCCGTTATTTAATTTGAAAGCACAATACCCCTCTGTCAGATAATTTAACCGAAAGGGCAACTTACGTCAACAGCGGATAAACAGTTCAGCCAAAACGCAAAGAATGACTTCATTTATAGATTTATGCTATGAGTTCGAGCATATGTGCGGCGGAAGAGTACCTCTAATTAACTTTGGCAAATTCTTTTGTCCCTCCCCCAAAGTCCCTCGTATATATAAATGTAAGGGCAAAAGGAAGCCCGCTAAAATAAAAAATCAAAAATAATTCGATAAATAAAGGAGAAAAATAAGATGAGTTTTACACAATCAGTCAGAACATGTTTACACAAATATGCAACTTTCAGCGGACGCGCAACAAGAAGCGAGTATTGGTACTTTATGATTTTCGCATCACTGGTTGAAGCCCTGGCAGCGGTGGTATTAAGCAATATCTTCCCGGCTACAGTAACGCTCGACGGTACAACTTTCAGCCTGATCACTCTTGCAGTGAGTTTGTTCCTTACCCTCCCGAGACTTGCGGTTACGATCCGCAGACTTCATGACATCGGTAAGAGCGGATGGGCTCTCTGCATCAACTTCATCCCGGTCATCGGCCAGATCATTTTCTTCATCTGGTGCATAAGAGACAGCGAACCGAGTTTTAACAGATTCGGTCCGAATCCGAAGAGATCCCCGATGTCGATGCTTTTCCAGAACGCATAACAAAATCTAAAGAATCAAGGGGCTGTCGCACAGCCCCTTTCCTGTTTGCCAGCATCAGTCTTCCGCATCAAATGAAAACAGATTGAGACCAGTCGTCCCACAGAACCTGCGCCCGACGCTTCCGTGTATTTTCCGAATGATGATTTCTGCGGTGGCGCTTATATAGGCTTCCGCAAGGTGGCCGCCGTACACCTCTCCCTTTTCATTTCCCGCGCTGAAATGAAGATGAAGATAAGGGCTTCCGCCCTTTGTTGTAAGCGTTCCGGTCAGGGATGTGACTTCAAAGAGGCCGGAGAATTCATTTGCCTTAAAGGCCTTTTCTTTGAGATCGAACACGCCGGTCGTGAACCGACTGACCGCGCCGAGCCCCTGGATCTCGGCAAGCCCGATTTTTTCTTTCTCCGCGATGGCAAGCAGGCTGCGGCAGATCTCCTCGCCCGGATCCAGACGAACGACCAGTGTGTCTTCAAATATACGATATTCCATACTCATTCCTCCCAGCTGTCTGTCGGCACAATACTGAATTTATCTAGTATTATTTTACAGCTTTTCACCCTCTTTGTGTTGTGATTATTCCGGAGAAACGATAAAATTAAATTAGTTTATGGAATATTTTGCATGAGGAACGAAGTGATTCAAAGGACACCGCGCCTCCATCACTCTCTGCCAACAAAGGAGGAAATCATGAAAGATATGCTTACGATCGGGTACTATGGAAACGGAAAGAGCACGAACCGGTATCATATTCCGCATCTGATCCGCAGAAGCGACCGGATCCGTGTCAAGACAATCTACGCGCGGCACCTCAGGGACGACTGGGCAAGATGGGACGGCGTCTATTATACAGACAATGTGGATGAGCTGTTGCGCGATAAGGAACTGGACGTGATCGTCATCACCACGCCGCCGGAAGCACATTATGAGATTGCGAAGCAGGTCATTGCGTCGGGCCACAATGTTGTGCTGGAGAAACCGTTCACACACAGCGTGAAGGAATCCCAGGAGCTGTTCGACCTTGCACGGGAAAAGGGCGTTATGCTCCAGTGCTACCAGAACCGGCGGTTCGACAGCGATTTCCTGACGGTCCAGAAGGTCATTGAGTCCGGGAAGCTGGGCGAGCTCGCGGAGCTCGAGATGCACTTTGATTATTACAGGCCGGAAACGCCGGAGGGCATCAGTGAGTACAGAAAGGCAGACTCCTATGTCTATAATCACGCGTGCCATACGATCGATCAGGTGATCTCCTATTTCGGAAAGCCTGACGACCAGCGGCTGGAGGTCCGGCAGCTCCTTGGCAGCGGCCGGATGAACGACTACTTTGATTTCGACCTCTATTATCAGAAGGGTTCGGAGAAATATGATGTGATGCCGGGCGGGCTGAAGGTGTCCGTAAAGTCCAGTTATTTCAGAGTCAAGGAACGCCCGAGCTTTGTCGTCTACGGCAGACGCGGCATGTTCATCAAAGCCGAAAAAGACCGGCAGGAGGCGGATCTCAAGAAGTTCTATCTGCCCGATCACAAGGATTTCGGCCTGGATTTTCCTGCTCATTACGGCACGCTCGCCTACTATGACGAAGCGGGGCATTATCATGAGGAGCTGGTGGAATCGGAGGTCGGCGATTACGGGATCTACTACGATCATCTCTATGAGACGATCTTACATGGTGCAAATATACTCGTGACCGAAGACCAGACAATGACCCAGATGCGTATTCTGGAGGAGGCGACAAAGAACCTGAAATAAACCGATTCTTTGGCCCGCCCCCTTTGTCCCTCGTATATATAGTTGAAAGGGCAAAAGCCCTGGAATAAAATGCAGAATAAAAGGAAATTTAAATCATGACAGATATGAACAAGATCAACTATGAGGCACTTGAGGAAGTGACAGGCGGCGCTGTCCGCACAGTACACAATGATAACACTAATTATGCAAATGTCAGACACGACCCGGGTCTCGACGGCATGATCGCCGGCAAGGTCTACAACGGGACAACGCTCATTACGACCGGCAAGAAGGTCAAAAAAGACGGGTATGTCTGGTACGAGGTGTACCTTGAGGGCGGCTCCGATTACGCATGGATCGCCGGCAGCCTGATCGGATATTGATCCGTCGCAGGCGTTAAACCAGGGATCTTTCTAAGTATATAATTGAAACAATAGAGGCTGTCGCACCGGGGTGCGGCAGCCTCTTAATTGTCGGCCTGTTATCTGGCTTTCCGCGCTATCTTTATTCTTGCTTCATCGGACAGCTGCAGAACAAGGTGGTATACCGGCATGGTAAGCCCCGTTTCCGGCACAATATGTCTCGTTTTCACATATTTTGTTCCGCTCTTCCCACTTTTCCTTTCTATGTGCTGCGGTGCAAAGTCTCCCCCTGCCCGCTGCAGATCGACCAGCTTGTCACAGATAAAATCATACGCCTCTTCCCATCCCCGGTCCTTATTGATGGAAAGGGTAATGCCTGCCAGATAATCCGGATTGAGGTAACCCATAAGCTGCCTATACTGCTTCGTAAAATTTTGAATGATCTTGTTTTCCAGTATATAAAGGCCGCGTTTCTTCCCGTCTCCGTCAGCGAAAAAGTACAGGTCTGTTTCTCCGAGCTTTTTGTTCGATCTTCCCACAGTATATTCGCGGGCAATATGCAGCCCGAATTTGTCATTCAGAACCGCTTCTATCGCTGTCTGGAAATCCGCCGTAAGCTCTACCTCGTTTCTGTCTTTAAGATGAACGACGCGTTCCGACATGGAGGTGAGGGCGGAGAGCATTTGCTCAATGACCTCGCTCGTGATCCGGTCTTCCTGCAGCGTGATGATCCCCAGGATTTCCGCAATGTTCAAAGGGCGTTTAAAGACGCGTGAATAGATTTTGTTCATGCCCGCTTCCAGGCTCCCGATGAGCGACTGGTAATCGAAGCGGTCTTCGAGGCCATCCCTTCGGTACGCAATGTACTCCTCCGCCGCAAGTCCGAACCCTTCGTTGATCTCATAAATTGAGTCCCGCATCATATCGAGATAAGCGGCTACCGGGTGTGTTTCCGGGTGATCCGCTCTTGCAAATACATCCAGACAGTTATCTTTAATTCGCACCAGCGCTGTCCATCCACACCGCCTGCTCCGAAACTCCGCTCCGGTCCTCCACACGACATCCGTGTTAAGCTCGTGTCCATGGCGCACCATGAGACGATGGAGCACATTTTCAGGCAAATACGCATACTCGAAACTCACATGCAGAACGTTCTCCGACATAAATGAATCGATCTTTCCGGGTTCATTTTCATCGCACAGCATAGGGATAAAGAAACGATTCCGCTCCAACCGGTAAACAAGCTCAAAGTTCAGCAGCACATTGATGATGTACTGTATCTCGCCCGGTTCGTAGCGGATGTCGCTCCATACCTTCTTTATTTCCCTGCCGGAGACTTTCTCGCAGATCAGATCATAGATTGCTTCTTCGCAAATGATACCGTTCGAAGCGTACTTCCTGCCGTTAAAGATCAGTATGTATAAGGCGTTGAGCAGCCACCTCGGCTTCAGGACCATATATTGTCGCGAAGCGGGATGCTTTCTGCTGTAGAAGCAGACGCCGAGATCCTGATACCACCCGATGATCTCGTCCAGTATGCCTTCCTTCGTGGCGATTCCCTTTTCCCTGCATTTTTGATAGAAGACATCCGATGTGATGTAGTCTTGCGGCATGTCCTGCAGTTCGTTCATCAAAGAAAGCCATGATCTGGAGAACGGCGTATGCACGGTCTCCATCGCTGAAACTGTCCGGCATATCACATCCCGGACTTCTTCGTTGAATTCATCTTTTGTATCCTTCAGCGCAGATATGATTCTGACATCCCCAAGCGCAGGATATTCCTTATGAAGGCCGTTCGTATTGACATTGGCCGACGGATTCTGATCTTTTTGGTTGACCAGGAGAAGGACCGGCGCGCCGCATGCGAAACTTTTGATATTTCGGATCCAGTACCAGGCCTGGTCGTTGGCCTTGTTGTCCCGGGCGTTTGCGACGACGACATACAAGGTCCGGTTCGTGAGGAACAGTCTGTGCATCGAGTGCATGATGGCCTGCCCGCCGAAGTCCCAGAAGTGCAGCTTGATCTCCTCGCTGCCGATCTGATATTTTTTGGAGCTGATGCAGATTCCCGGCGTCGATTCGCCGTCAAAATCGTTTGATATCCCGCCGTCATGCATCAGCCGGTCGATGATCCGGCTTTTGCCGGCTCCTCCGTCGCCGAGGAAGACGACTTTGCATTCGCCTATGGGAGAACTTTCTTTATTTGCACGATAATACTCGATGATAAGTTCGCGGCTTTGGCTGAAGATTTCAATGGGCTGATTTGTCAGTTCGAGATCATTTATGTAGATTCCCGGTGCAAAAGAGTCATATTCCCCATTTCTATACGCAAGGTTCAGGGATAAAAGACTTTCCGGCAGCTCGCTTAGTCTCAGACCGCTAAGTTCAAGTGTCCGGAGAGAGGTCAGTTCCCCGATCCATTCCGGCAAATTGAGAATGCGGGTATGGCTCAGCGCAAGGTGCTGAAGGCTTGTAAGATTCCTTATACATTCCGGAAGGGTGCTTATCCGGTTATCTCTCAGATCAAGACTCCTTAGACTTGTAAGGTTCCCTATACATCCCGGCAGAACGTCGATCGAAGTACCGTCCAGATACAGGTACTCTAACCGCTCAAGGTTACCAAACGTTTCCGGCAGAGTGCCTATCTTGTTTCCGTCTAAGTCGAGCTCCTTAAGATTTTTCAGTTCGCCTATTGCTTTCGGCAAAGTGCTGATCCGAGTATGGCTCAAGTTGAGTTCCCGGAGATCCTTCAATTCCCCTATCGCTTCCGGTAATACACTGATCCGGGTTTCAAAAAGAAGGAGCTGCTGAAGGCTTGTCAGATCTCCGATCCACTCCGGCAGATCGCTTACCTGTGTATGATTGAGAGCAAGATATTGCAGCTTCTGCAGGTTCCTGAACGATTCCGGCAGGGTCCTTATATGCGTGTGTCCCACTACAATACTTTCGAGCCTGGTCAGATTTCCGATTGTTTTCGGCAAAGCTTCAATTCTGGTGTGGCTCAGATCGAGGAAAAAAAGATCCTTGAGGTTTCCGATCCGTTCGGGCAGGACAGAAACTCCTGTATATCTCAGATTGAGACGCGCAAGGTTTGTCAGATTTCCAATCCATTCCGGCAGAGTGTCTATGAACATGTTTCTCAGATCAAGATCGACAAGGTTTGTCATCTTACCGACAGATTCCGGCAAGGTATCTATTCTGGTGTAACTTAAATTGAGGCTCCTTAGGCCTGTCAGATTTCCGAGTCCTTCCGGCAGGGTTCGAATTGCTGTGTCGCTGAGATCAAGACTCTCCAGACTTTTCAGATTTCCGATCCAGTCCGGCAGGGTTCGAATTGCTGTGTTGCTGAGATCAAGGCGCTGCAGTCCCGCCAGCTGTTCAATACCCTGTGGTATGGACATGAGTCCCGTTGTGTGCACGAACATAGAATCCGTTCCTGACACATCCAACGCCTTAAGTCCCGTCAGCAGCGAGATGCTTGCCGGCAGCACTTCGATATCTTTCCAGGTAATGCTCTCTACGCTCGAAAGCGCTTCCCGTTCCTTATCCGAAGGTTCATATCCCTCATCTATTTTTTGCAGTAACAGCAGAACATCCCGATCGTTCATTTTATCTTCCTCATGTTTCAGTCAGTACATCATTCTTATTCTATAATCGGCAAAAATAGAGGTCAATGGGTTCTTTGGGTTCAACTGCTGCACCAAAGAAACTGATTCGCTAAGGTAAACAAGGACTATTGTATTCGCGCCCCGTCTACGCTATAATAAAGGCAGAAGATTTGTCAGTAAATAGCTTCTGGTTTTTTATGTTTTCCGGCACTAATAGGTAAGGGCCAGTTATTTTATGAAAGGAGTGATGTTTATGGAAAAGGTAAAGAACAATGCGTCTGCTCATGGTGTACGGATGCTCTTGTTTTCAGTGTTCGCTGCACTGGCAATCTGCCTGCTGCTCATTGGCCCGGCAGAAGTACATGCAGCACCATCCGGGTATTACCGCGTGACCGGTACGAAAAACTACCTTGCCCTGCGCACCGCGCCTTCTTATGATCAGGCAAATGAAATCGGCAAGCTCCACAACGGCGACACCGTACTGTATGTTAACTCCGGGAACGGGACCTACTGGTATGTCTCAACTGCCCTCGGCGATGGATATGTGAATAAGAATTATCTCACACACATCTCCGGCAGCAGCTCCTCAAAGAATACATTGACGGTCAAAGGCACGAATAATTATCTCGCACTCCGCAGCGCTAAGAAATATGACTCTTCCAATGAGATCGGAAAGCTGAAGAATGGCCAGACCGCATTACTCATCAGGAAAGATGATTCCGGATACTGGCTCGTTTATGCGCCAAGCGCAGGCAAGTTCGGCTATGTCAACGGGAATTATCTTGTAGATTCTTCGGGCAAAAAACCCACCGGTTCAATGAACGGCATGTATGTGGCGGTAGGCATGAATAATTACCTCGCTCTTCGGACCGCGATGACTTATAATTCTGCAAATGAAATCGGAAAGATCCACTTCGGTCAGCCCGTAGAATACATTTCTGCCGGAAATTCCGAGTATTGCTTTGTGTACGCACCGACCCTTGACAAGTACGGTTACGTCAACAAGAATTACCTTCTCAAAGTAGGCGACGGCACAAACAGCGGTATTTCTTATACTTCCCACAAAGTCAAAGGCGTGGATCAGTATCTCGCGCTCCGGACCGCCAAGGCCTACAAAGACTCCAACGAGATCGGTAAAATCAAGAACAACCAGAGAGTCGAGTATGTCGCGTCCGGCGATTCGACCTACTGGTTCGTCTATGCACCGACCCTTGGCAAGTACGGCTATGTAAATAAGAATTTCTTGTCCTGACAATTCAAATGGATAAAATATAAGCACTTAAGAGTATTAACGATCAAAAACTAAGGAGCTGCCGCAAAAGCGGCAGCCCCTTCTATTTACTTCTCAATCACCGCAAGAATCTCGCCGGCGAACTTTTTATGACCCGCCTCCGAGAAGTGGAGCCCGTCGAACATGGTCGTGATCCCCCAGGCGGTCGCGTCCGCGAACTCTACGCCGTTTTCCTCCGCGACCCGTCTAAGTTCTCCCGGCAGCCCGCTCATGATCTTCGCCGCCTCTCCCGCCGTCTGCTCCATGGAAATGCCGACCATCTGATAGAAGATGACCCTGTCTGACGGAGCCGGCGGGCAGATGAGAAGCACCCTCCTGCCGGGGGTGCGGGCGAGTTTGGTGAGGGCGGGAACATTTGCAAAAACAGCCCGCATCCTGTCCGCAATCTTCCGGGCAGTCGCTTCCCGCGTCATAAAGAGGTCGTTGGTCCCCAGCATGATCATCAGCATATCCGCGTCGGCGCTGCGTTCAAGCAGCCCTGCAAGTGACCTGTATTCAGCCAAAGAGGCAGGTATGCATCGGCCGCACATCCCCTCGTTCACAATATCGAGCCCGTCTACGCCGTCGAGTATTCCTGTCCAACGCTCGTATTTGGCAAGACGACCGTTGCCGCCCAGTCGGGGGTCATATCCATAGGTATTCGAATCACCATAACAGACTATCTTCACTGTATGCCTCCCTCTTATCGCGCATAGCCAGGCAGATCTGACATGTTTTCTCTGTCCGTACCTGCGGCGCCTTCCGATTACTGGCGGCCTTCCTTAAATTCTCTCATCATTTCATTTGTCAGCGAATACTCGTCCGGCTGAAGCACAATATCTTCGCGGCGGGTCCAGATAGCGCTCTTCAGTTCGTTCGTATCCCGATGGATCGTCGGGTCTCCGTCGACCTCGCAGTAAAACCCTGCCAGGATATCATCGACGATTGCCCACGGCTGCGACTTGTAGTAGCGGATGTTCTTCACCCGCAGGCCCAGCTCCTCCATGACCTCGCGCTCGACGGTCTGCTCGAAGGTCTCGCCGATCTCCGTGAAGCCGGCGACCAGGGCGTTATAGGCAAGCGGCCGGTCGGCGTATCTTGTCAGGACGATCTCATCCCCATTCGTCACGCCCACGATGACCGCGGGCACGATCCGCGGATAGATGAGACGTCCGCAATCCAGACAGACAAGCGCCCGCTCGGTCTTCGAGTGGACAGTCCGGCCGCCGCAGGTCCCGCAGTAGACGTTGTCGCTGTACCAGTGGGCAAGCTGCCACGCTGTGTATGCTGCAAATATAATCTCCCGAGGTCCCGTCGCCTCCCCCCGGATCCGGCGGATCGAAACGAAGCGATAGCCCTCCGGCACAGTCATGTTCTCTGTCCTGAGAAGGAAGTAGTCCGTGTCATCTACCTGAAAGAGGAAGATGGCTTCCGCGTCGTCTTGAAATTCTCTGCGCAGCGGCAGGCTGACCTGCTCATCTTCAATTTTTACCAGCAGCTCTGCTCCCTTGAACACAAAAACAGGGCTGCCCGCTCCCGCTTTTCGCTCCGGGTGATATTCATTCCTCAGCCGATGTGGGTAAATATCCTGGATCATACTCTTCTCCTTATACGATGTATTGTTTCTTGTTCTGTCCGGACCGGCGCTGCATTTTTTCTGAACCGGCACGGTGTTCTGTCCGGACCGGCGCTGTATTCTATCCGAGCCGGCACAATGTTCTGTCCAAGCCGTTGTTGTACTCTATAAAAACCAGCTCTGACTTGTCCCGACAAAATCAGTCTCTACGCTATGCCGGCAGCCTCAGGAATACAGCGGCTCCATCAGGACCTCGATCGTTCCGCCACAGACCATGCCTTCATCTTCCGCAGTTTCCAGTGTGAGGTCTACGTGAAGTATCCTGGGTATCTGCTCGCCGGCACGGAACATACGGCGGGCCTCTTCGATGATGACGGCTTCCGCCAGGCCTCCGCCGATCGTTCCGATACAGCTCCCGTTCTCCGGGATCAGCATTTTGGTGCTGATATCACGAGGAGCGGAACCCCGGCGGCCGATGATCGTCGACATGATCTGCCGGACATTGCCGCTGCCTTCGGCAAGGATCGCGCCCATCATCTCTTTCGTGTAACCGGACGCGCGTTTGACCCGATTCTTGACCTCGATGATCTCCGCCATGATGGAGACCGAAATCTCCTCCGGCGTCTCGGCGCCGATTCGAAGACCGATCGGCGTATATACGCGGTCAAGGACGTCCGCCGGAAGACCTTCCTCCAAAAGAGCGTCGAGCACCATGCCGACCCGTCTGCGGCTTCCCATGAGCCCGATGTACGCGTGCGGCTTCTTTGCGATCGCCCTCAAGCAGTCACGATCCCAGCGATGGCCCCGGGTCACGATGACATAGTAGGTGTCCGGGTCGCTCGGGATTTCCTCCAGGGCGTGTGCAAATGTATCGCACACCGCCTTCGCCCCCTCTTGCCGCGCATTCTCCGCGAACATCTCCCGGTCATCGATGACGGTCACTGAAAACCCGATCATGAGGCCGAGCCTGATGACCGGCATAGAGACATGGCCGGCTCCGCAGATGACCAGCTTTTTTTCGTGGCCGATCACTTCGGCGTAGACCCGTCTGTTGTCCACGAGGTGGATACCGGTCTCCCGGATCCCGCTGACGACATCGCCGTGTTCGCTGAGAAAACCGCCCTCATCCGAGGTCCAGACAAGTATCCCGTTCGAGCAAAGTCCTTTTTCCCAGACGGTCTCCCCATCAAGGACTGTGTAAGCGATATTTTCATGATTCGGACTGAGCGCGCTCAGCCTGTTGTAAAATTGCTTTTTATCCGTACTCATATCTGCCCCTTATAGCTCCCTGCTAAGGCTGCACATTATATCTCCGTACCAGAGGTACTCCGCCTCTACGGGCGGCTTCATTATCATCTACTCAAGAAACAGAAAATCCTTCTCCGGCATGACCAGATAGTCCGGCATACCCTTCTCATCGAGCAGCGGCCAGAGTTCCCTCTGAATGAGCCATGTAATGAGATGTCCGTCCGCATCATCTGTCCGCGGCCTTATATAATAGTTCCGCTCGAACTGAAGCTCCGCCGAGGAAACAATGTCACAGTAAATTGCGTTTTCCGGCGCTGCATGACCTCCGGTAGAAATACCTCCTCCAGAAAAATCATCGCCTCCGAAAGAAGCATCGCCTTTCATTACGGATCTGTCTCCGGTTCCATATACCGGCAGGAACTCGTGCGCACGGAATCCGATGTGGCCGAACACGGACGGCAGCACCCGCTCCGTCCTGATCGTGATCCCCCAGTCCAGGGCTTTCACGTGATGGTCATCCAGCCGCTCAGCCCGGCTGAAATTCTTGCAGCCGGTAAGAACAGCCGCCTCCCGTGTGCCGGGATTGGCAAATACCGTCTTTGTCGGTCCCTGCCGTATCACCTTTCCGCTGCCTGCGATGAGCAGTTCATCCGAAAAACGGTAGATCTCGTCGCGGTCATGGGACACCAGGATCACCATGC